>JAXDMU010000415.1:0-4520 GCA_034665905.1 Aliidongia sp.
GATTTCGCACTGCAATAGGCATAGTGCGCTCCGCAGTGGTTGGAGGCGTCTTATGCCCTTAGGGGCCGCCCGTCTCATGGAGCACGATCCCGCCGGGATCTCGTGACCTTGTTCCGAAGCACCACGGCATCGCTTATCGGGTTTCCCGTCAGGCGTTGATCTGGTGCTCGACCGAGACCCGGCCGCGGCGCTTCCTATTTACCCTTATGCTAGGAACACCTTTCCTTTGGCTTTTACTGATTTCGATTTGAATCCGAGCCTCCTCAAGGCGCTCGAAGCGGCCGGCTTTGCCGAGCCCACCCCCATCCAGGCCGCCGCCATTCCCGTCATGCTCGCCGGCCGCGACATGATCGGCAGCGCCCAGACCGGCACCGGCAAGACCGCCGCCTTCATGCTGCCGGCACTTCATCGCCTGGCCGAGGTCAAGCAGCCGCGTCCGCGCGGTCCCCGCGTGCTGGTGCTGGCGCCGACCCGTGAGTTGGCCTCGCAGATCCTCGAAGCAACCCGCAAGCTCGGCAAGTTCCTGCGCCTCCACACCGTTTCGGTGCTGGGCGGCATGCCCTATCGCGTTCAGCTGCGCGAGCTGTCGCGGCCGATCGACGTCATGGTGGCAACACCGGGCCGGCTGATCGACCTGATCGACCGCAAGGCGGTGAGCCTGGCCGATCTGGAATTGCTGGTGCTCGACGAGGCCGATCGCATGCTCGACATGGGCTTCATTGATGCCGTCGAATCCATCGCGGCCCTGACTCCGGCCGACCGCCAGACCGTGATGTTCACCGCGACCTTCGACCGTCGGATGAATGCGCTGGCCGCGTCCTTGCTGAAGAACCCGCAACGGGTTGCGATCGAAGCGACCATGACGGTCGACAGCATTGAGCAGCGCTTCATGGTGTCGGACAATATGCACCATAAGCGCCGGCTGCTGGCCCATCTGGCGGCCAGCCCCGAAGTCGGCAAGTCGATCATCTTCGCCGCCACCAAGCGCGATGCCGATCAGTTGGCCGAAGAGCTGAAGACCGCCGGCCACGCCGCCGCCGCACTCCATGGCGACATGACGCAAAGCTCGCGCAATTGGACCGTGCGCCAGTTGCGCGAAGGTCGGGTCAAGCTGCTGGTCGCGACTGATGTCGCGGCCCGCGGCATTGATGTGCCCGATCTCAGCCACGTCATCAATTTCGATCTGCCGCGTCAGGCCGAGGATTACGTCCACCGGATCGGTCGCACCGGCCGGGCGGGCGCCTCGGGCATCGCGATCTCGTTCGCCTCGCCGGCCGACCGGATGCAGTTGGAGCGGATCGAGCGCTTCACCAATTCCAAGCTGATCGAGATGGTGATCCCCGGCCTGGAGCCCAGCGTGTCGCTCCATTCGGCGGCGCGCAAGCCCAGCACCGGCCGCGGCCGGCCATGGCAGGGCGGCGGCGGTAACCGCGAGCGGCAAGGTGCTGGCGCCGGTGCGCCGCGCTGGAACGGCGAACGCCGTCCGGCGGCCAATCAATCCGCCGGTCATCCCGGCGGCGAACGGCCGATGCGCCGCGCCAGCTGATTCGCTGGGGCGAAACGATCCTATGCGGCGGCCGGGGCACCCTTCGGCCGCCGCTTGTGTTTATAAGTGTTGTTGTGCCGCTTTCAGATAGGCTCGTGTCATGCCGAGTTTCGACATCGTTTCTAAGACCGACCTCGCCGAGGTGGATAATGCGCTGGCCAATATCGCCCGCGAGATCGAAACCCGCTTCGATTTCAAGGGCAGCGCCTGCAAGATCGAGCGCAAGGACGACACGCTCACCGTCCACGCCGACGATCCGCTCAAGCTGAAGCAGATCCACGAGCTGATCCACACCCATTTCACCCGGCGCAAGCTCGATTCCGGTGCCCTTGACTTCAAGGATACCGAGAAAGCCTCGGGCGATACCGTGCGCCAGACCATCCTGGTCAAACAGGGCATCGACAAGGATCTGGCCAAGCAACTGGTCAAGGCGCTGAAGGATTCCAAGCTCAAGGTTCAGGTCGCGATCCAGGGCGACGAGTTGCGCATCACGGGCAAGAAGCGCGACGATCTGCAAGACGCGATCCAGCACATCAAAGGGTTGAAGATCGAGCTGCCGCTGCAATATTTGAACTTCCGGGAGTAGCCCGCATGGCTGACCGGCGACCGGGCGGACGACGAACCGCTTGATCGCCCGCGCGCGCTCGGCTATCAACTTGACCTGCCGGGTCCCCATCGTCTAGAGGCCCAGGACACCGCCCTCTCACGGCGGGAACAGGGGTTCGACTCCCCTTGGGGACGCCAATAAAAACAAGACGTTTGCGCGGTTATGCGGAAATCGGTGTCCCGGCGGTGTCCCGCCTCTGGTGACGATCTGGAATTTTCTGTTTCGCGCTTGGACGCCGCAATCTACGCCGCGTCGTTCTCCAACATCGCGATTGCACAATATCGGAACGGAGTATGTCCGTGCCGCGCTTAAACCGGTCCGGAGCAGCAAGCCGGGTGCGTGGCCGGATCGAGGTGGTTGAGGATTACGCGGCGACAACCCGGCGCGGTCCAAGGTCCGGCGTATCGAGCATCACGCGGCACTGCCTTGGCCCGAAGTCGGGCCTTTCATGACAGCCTTGCACGGCCAGGCCGGCGTCGGCGCCAAAGCGCTGGAGTTCGCCATTCTGACGGCGGTACGGGCGAGGTTATCGGTGCCGCATGGGGCGAGATCGACAGTGCACAAAAGGTCTGGACCATCCCGGCCGAGCGGATGAAAGGCGAGCGCGAGCACCGCGTTCCCCTTGCCGCGCCCGCAGTCGAAATTCTCGACGCGGTGGCCAAGCTTCGGAGCAGCTTGGCCCCGACCGCGCCGATCTTCCCTGGCGCACGGCGGGACAAGCCGCAGGAAGGTCACCCGGTCGAGACGGTTTCTGCGGGCCGTGTTCCGGCTGACCGGCAACCCGTTGGCCGCCGTGCCGCGCGAGGAGATTGTCCGAACCGGCCGCCTGATCGGCGAGTTGGCTGCGCATCTAACGACTCTGCATAACCGCGGACTGGTATTACATCTTCCCGCAGGAGATGCGTATTTGCTGCTGCGCACCGTGTCCAGATGAAGGTCGCGTTCACTCGGCGTGCCGGATCTGGCCCTTGCTCCACTGGTACAGGCGCCAATTCGGGGTAGCGTTATCGCCGAACTCGTTGAACGAGATGTCGCCGAGAACCGTCGGGATACCGCCTTTTTGCAATTCACGAGCGACCGCGGCGGGTTCGAGCGAGCCCGCCCGCGTGATCGCATCGGCAAACAGTTGCACCGCGGCATAGGCGTAGAGCGTATAGCCCTGGGCGCCATGGCCATGGGTCCGCAATCGCTCGACCACGTCATGGGCGTTTGGCAAGGCGTCCGCATCGGCGACGAAGGTGAAGAGCGTGCCTTCGGCGCTGTCTCCGGCGATATCCCAAAATTGGCGACGGACCAGCGTACTGCCGGAGAGGAACTGGATCTTCAGCCCGGCTTCGACCGCTTGCCGGATGAGGAGCCCGGCTTCCAGCGGATAGCCGGCAAATGCGACGACTTCCGTTTTGCTCTGTTCCAACTGGCCGATTACGGTGGTGAAGTTCTTTGTACCCGCGTCGATCGATTGATCAAAAGTGAGGTTGACACGCCCCTGCCTTGCGAGTTCGGACCGAATGGACGCCGCGAGGCTCGTTCCCAGGATCGAATGGTCGGCCAGAATCGCCACGCGCTTGCCGGAGAAATGGTCCGACATGTAATCGGCCAGAATCCGGCCCTGCTGGTCGTCGCGACCGGTCAGACGGAAGAGGCCATCGAACCCTTGCTGTGTGATCGTCGGGTTCGTCGAGGTGGTGATTTCCAGGGTGCCGCTTTCAGCATAGATCGACGAGGCCATCAGGGTCGCAGCCGAGCAGAAATGGCCGAAGACGAAATGGACTCCGCGATCGACCAGGCGTGTCGCCGCCTCGACCGCGCGCGTCGTATCGCACGCATCGTCCTCGGTCGTCAGGGCGAGCTTTTGATGCAGGACGCCGCCGCCATCGTTGAGATCCTTGATGGCGGCTTCCATTCCGGTCTGCCATTCGGTGCCGACATCCGCGTTGGTCCCGCTGAGCGGCCCGGCCAGGGCGATCATGATATCGGCCCGCGCCGGAGCCGGTGCGGCGAGCAGGGCGATGAGCGCAAGCAGAGCGAGAAAGTATTCGGCAAAACGCGGGAAGTTCGTGCGCATCGATAAGTCCTACCATCGTTCCGTAGGGCAGTAGAGGCAAAAAACATGATCCAATGACTAATAATAATCCGATAATTTCAAACGATGGGCATTAGCGGCAATGTTAATTTTCCACGACAAAGCTGCTCACCACTCAACCCGGTCCGGTTCGGTGATGCTCAATACCGCTAGCCTGCCGGAACGGACAGGTCACCCCCACGCTGCCACCGACATCGGCCCGAGGCAATTCCCGACCAGATCGATCTCCTCGTGCGCCAGTTCGGGGAACGTGATGAGGAGTTGCAGTCGTGCCGATTTCTCCT
>JAXDMU010000416.1:0-3119 GCA_034665905.1 Aliidongia sp.
AACGGGGGCGTGAGCGGGTGCGACAACTGTCAGGCGGGCAGCGCCGCCGCGTCGAACTGGCGCGCGCGCTGATCCACGATCCTGCGTTGTTGTTGCTGGACGAACCGACGGTCGGGCTTGACATCGAAAGCCGGCGGTTTCTGATCGAGCATGTCCGCGGCCTGTGTGCCGGCAAGCGTCTGGCGGTGCTCTGGGCGACGCATCTGATCGACGAAGCGGATGAGCGATCGCGCGTCATCGTACTGCATCGCGGCCGGGTGCTGGCCGACGGCCCGGTGCCGGAAGTGATTGCTAAAGCAGAGACGCCCGATCTGAAAACCGCCTTCGACCGGCTGGTGCGCGCGGCATGACGCCGGTTCACTATCTGCGCTGCCTGGGCGGCATCGTCCGGCGCGAGGCGCTGCGCTGGCTCAATCAGCGCGGCCGTTTCGTTTCGGCGCTGGTCCGACCGCTGGTCTGGCTCGCGATCTTCGGGGCCGGCTTTCGCTTCGTGCTCGGCGTCTCGATCATCCCGCCTTACGACACTTATATCCCCTACGAGGTCTATATCGCGCCCGGCCTCGTCGCGATGATTCAGCTGTTCAACGGCATGCAGAGTTCACTGTCGATGGTCTACGATCGCGAGATGGGCAGCATGAAGACGCTGATGATCAGCCCGTTTCCGCGCTGGTTTCTGCTGGCGTCCAAGCTGCTCGCCGGTGTCGCGGTTTCGGTCGTGCAAGCCTATATTTTCCTCGCCATCGCCTGGTTCTGGGAGGTCGAGCCGCCGCTTTGGGGCTATCTCAGCGTGCTGCCGGCGCTGATTCTGTCGGGCCTGATGCTCGGGGCACTCGGTCTGGTGTTGTCTTCGTTCATTCGCCAGTTGGAAAATTTCGCGGGTGTCATGAATTTCGTGATCTTTCCGATGTTTTTTGCGTCCTCTGCGCTCTACCCGCTGTGGCGCGTGAAGGAAGCGAGCCTGACACTCTATTGGATCTGCCAGATCAATCCGTTCAGTCAGGCGACGGAACTGATCCGGTTCGCGCTGTACAACCGTTTCAATCCGCTCGCCGCCGCGATCGTGCTGATCTTCTCGGTCCTGCTGATGATGCTCGCGGTTTACGGCTACGATCCGGGGCGGGGATTGATGGCGCGCCGCGGTGGCGGCGAATGAAAAGGAGATTTGGGATGCGCCGATACATGCTGCTGTCGCTGGCCGTCTTGGCACTCTCGGGTGCCGTCACCCGTGCGGCGCCGCCGGTTGCCGATCCCGACTGGCCGTGTCGGCAAAGATTGGTGCCGGCTCTGACTGCGGCGACCTTCTGGAATGGTACGCCGCTCGCTCTCGAAGCGGATTGGCGGGCCGAGCCGCGCGTGGCGGCCGAGGTCGCCGCCCTGGCACCACGCGACATGCCGGTCGAGGATGGCATCGCCAGGCTTGGTCATTTCGCCGATGGGCTGAACCCGGTCGAGCGCGCCACGCTGCTGCCCGAGCTTTTCGCCGGCCTTGTCGATGAAACCAACCGCCAGCGGGGCGACATCATCGTCAGGATCAAGGATCTGGCGCGGCGTCAGCACGATTTGGGCGCGACGGCGGCCAAAGTAACGGCGGAACTTCGCGACGCTCCCGCGGGTGACGATGATGCCAAGCGCCGCGAAGAGATCAGGCAGCGCCGCGATTTCATCATCCGCAGCTTCGAAGAGACGGAGCGGACGATGCGCTATGCGTGCGAGGTGCCGGTCGATCTCGAAGCCCGGCTGGGCGGATACGCGCGCGCCGTCCAATCCCGGCTCTGATCTCTGCCGTCCGGCGCCGCATTTGTCGCCACTACCGAAATAAATCGGTCGATTCGGGACTCGAACCAGTTCTTTAGTCCTATTGCGCCTGCCTCGGCATGGTTTTTATCATTCGAAGAAGGTCGGATTCGGTTCATCCGTCCAAGTTGGAGTGATTCTAGTCGCGTTGTAGTCATCGATGCGGGGCGATTTATTGCACGGAAAATCAGACAAAAAAGCAGGGGGAGGCAATCGCAATGGAATCCAAGCGAATTTGGCGCTTCGCGAGCGCTTTGGCGATCGGGGGCGGAACATGCCTAACAATGGTTGGTGCGCACGCTGATACAACTGACGATCTTCTCGATAAGTTGCTTCAGAAAGGCATCCTGAGCCGACAGGAGGTCGATCAGCTGAAGCAGCGTAAACAGGAGGCGCCAGCGGCCCAGCCGCTGCCGGCAACAGCCGCGGCGGCAGCGCCGGTCCCGGCCCAGGAAGGAGCCGGCACATTCGTGAGCGTCCTGGACAAGGGCATCGGCGTCGCGGTCGGGCCGGTGAATGTCACGGTATCGGGTGAGATCAACGGCTTTTACGTCAATGACAGCCCGGACAAGGCCGGGCCGACCAAGATCATCAATGGCGGATTGGCGACGGTCGGTGGCAATAACAATTCGGCGGTTCGCAATGGTCTGCTGCCCGGCGATTTCTCAGTCGAATTGAGCACCGTACAGGAAGGGTACAATATCGCCGCCCATTTCGGGCTCTATCCCGGCCTCAACAGCGTCTCGCAGGTCGGCGGGGCCAATTCCGGCGGCGTTACGCATGCGCTGGGCACGACCGGCATCGATTTCCGTCAGGAATATCTGACGATCGGCACCAACACGCTCGGCACTTTCAAGATTGGCCGCGATATCGGCCTGTTTGGCGCCGAAGCCATCTTGAATGATTTCACCCTGTTCGGCGTCGGTTCGACCGGCGGCAATGTCGGGCCGTCCAATACCTCGCTGGGGCGGATCGGTCTCGGCTATGTCTATGCCGACTGGATACCGCAGATTACCTATCAGACCCCGACCTTTGCCGGCTTCAGCGGCACCGTCGGCATATTCCAGCCGTTCGATGCGTTCAATTTCAGCGGTGTGTCCGGCAATCTCACTGCGCATGATGCCCCACAATTCCAAGGCAAGCTGGCTTATACCGTGCCGCTGGCGGCATCGAGCCCATTCAAGGCGCAGTTCTGGACGAATGTCGTCACCCAAAGCCTGACCAGCGCCGGCGGTACCGACGCGTTGCCCGCCGGCCATAATGTGCAGGGCACCGGCTGGGATTTCGGCGGCAAACTCGATTGGGGCCCGGCCAGCCTGGTTGCC
>JAXDMU010000417.1:0-5237 GCA_034665905.1 Aliidongia sp.
CTTCGCGCAGAGCGGCGGGCTCAAGCCGTGCGGCGCAGATTTTCCGCACTTGCGAGTTCGACCGAGACCAGCTGCGAAACGCCTTTCTCGATCATGGTGACGCCATAGAGCCGGTCCATTACCGCCATGGTGACCCGGTGGTGGGTGATGATCAGGAAGCGCGTGCCGGTGCGTTGGCCGATCTCGCGCACCAGATGGCAGAATCGCTCGACATTGGCGTCGTCGAGCGGTGCATCGACCTCGTCCAGCACCGAGATCGGCGCCGGATTGGTCAGGAACACGGCAAAGACCAGCGCCAGTGCGGTGAGTGCCCGCTCGCCGCCGGACAAGAGCGACAGCATCTGAAGTTTCTTGCCCGGCGGGCTCGCCATGATTTCGAGGCCGCCGGCAAAGGGATCGGCCTCGTTGCCGGTCAGTTCCAGATAGGCCCGGCCACCGCCGAACAGCCGCACGAACAGATCCTGGAAATGGCTGTTGACCACGTCGAAGGCCTGTTTCAGCCGTTCGGCGCCTTCGCGGTTGAGCTGCTGGATGGCTTGGCGGAGCTTGGCGATGGCTGCGACCAGATCGGCTGATTCGGTAACGATGGTGGCGTGTTCCCGGTCAAGTTGCGCCATTTCGCTTTCGGCCGTGAGGTTGACCGGCCCGATCGAGTCACGCTCGCGCGTCAAGCGCTCGAAACGCGCCTCGAGATCGACTATCGGCTCGTCGCCCGGCTCGGCCGGAATACCGGCCACGCGCGGCAGATGTTCGGCCGGGCAATCGAACGTCCCCCGCGCGCGCGACGATGCCGCAAGGCGTGCCTCCACCGTCTGTTCATGGTCGGCCTCGGCGCGCACCCGTCGCTCGCGCGCCTCGCCGTGCCGTGCCGCGGCGGCCTGATGCGCACGGTCGGTCTCCGCGGCCAGCACCTCGGCAGCACGCAACGCGGTTCCGGCCGCGTCGGCGGCGGCGCGCGCGGTCGCGATTCCGGTCAGCAATGTCGATTTCTCGGCGGCGAGCATTTGCGGGCGTTCGGCGAGGGCGGCCGCCTCGGCGAGTGCTGCGTCCCGGCGCTCGGTCAGGGCGGTGCAATGCTGTTCGGCATTTGCCGTGCGCCGCTGCCAGGCTTCGCCTTCGACCTTGATCGCGCCGAGCCGTGCGCGGCCGGCCGCGGCGTCGCGTGCCAGCCGGTCGACGTGCCGCCGATGCAGGCTCTCCCGCTCACGCAACTGGGCCAAGTCGGTGCGCAACTGCACGAGCAATTGCTGATCGGCTGCTGGATCCGGTAACGCGGCCGCCTCGCGCTCGATGTCGGTCGCCTGCGCATCGGCCTCGGCCAGTTCCTGACGAAGGCGCGTTGCGGCGTCCTCGGCGGCTTGATGGCGCAACTGGGACTGGGCGTGCCGCTGGGTCAGCGCGGTCTGGGCCTGCCGCGCCGCGGCAAGCGCCGGCACCGTCTGTTGCAGCGCTGCCTGCGCCGCGCGCTCACCCTGTTGAGCGGCCTGCAATGACGCGGCCGCGTCGCGTCGCGTCGCCTGTGCCGCGGCGGCTTCGTGCTCAAGCGCGCCACGCTCCCCCTCCAACGCGTGCAGGCGGTTGCGTTGGGCGAGCCGCACCGCGGCGGCGGTCGGCGCCCCGGCGGCGAGGCAGAGCCCGTCCCAGCGCCAGGCGGCACCGTCACGTGTCACCAGGCTTTGGCCCGGCCGCAACGCGGCTTGCAGGCGCGTGCCGCTCGCGCCATCGCCGACGATCCCGATGCGGGCGAGGCGGCGGGCCAGCGGTGCCGGCGCCTCCACCGAGCGGGCCAGCGCTTCGATCCCTTCGGGCAAGGGCTCAGGCGGTTCGGTTTCGGGCGGCAGGGCCGCCCAGTGGCTGGGTGCGGCACTGTCGAGCGCTGCCAGAAGATCGTCGCCGAGTGCCGCACCCAGAGCGGTTTCCAGCCCGGGCGTGACGGCGATCCGATCGAGGACCGGGGCGAAACCCCGCGTGACTCCGGCAGCAGCGACGCTTTTCAGCGCATCGATCTCAGCGCGAAGCTTGATGCCGCGTCGGTCGATCTCTTGCACCGGCACACTGGCGGCCTGATCGGCGACCTGAGCGGATCTGGTTTTGAGGGCCGCGGCGTCGGCCGCATCGCGACCGGCAGCGAGGGCCGCTTCGGCGGCGGTGACCGACTGGGCGGCCTCGGCCAGATGCGCGTCGGAGACGCTCAGCAGATCGAGTTCCCGGAGCTTCGAGTCGGCTTCGGCGAGTTGCCGGCGCAGGCGCAGGCGGCGCTCGTCGAGGCCGGTACGCCGCCGCACCAGTGCGTTGCGTTCGGCAAGCATCGTCGCATTGCGCGCGGTCGTCTCGCTCAGCGTGGTTTCGGCCACGGTGACCGCTGCCTGGGCCGCCGCCGCGTGCTCAGTCGCGGCGCCGGTTTCCGACGTTTCGGCGTCGAGCCGGGATTCGATGTCGATCGACTCCGCCTTCAGCCGGGCCATCGCGGTTTCCGCCTCAGAGGTGAGGAGCCGTTCGCGGGCGAGATCCTGATCGAGATGGCTGAGCCGTCGCCGACTATCCTCGATGAGCTGGGCCAGGCGTTTTTCCTCGGCCTCGATCAGATGCAGGGTGCCGCTCAGTTTCTCGACCGCGGCAGCGGTCTCGGCCGCAGCGTCGCGCAGCGGCGGCAGGGCGGCTTGCGCCGCGTCGCGCGTGGCGTGCGCATTTTCCGAGGCGGCGAGTGTCGCGGCCACGCGCTCTTCGGTTTCGACCAGCCGGGCCGCGGCCTCGGTCAGCCGGGCGCTGCGGTCGAGCCAGTGTCGATAGAGCAACAGCGCCTCGGCCAGCCGGATCTGCTCTGCCACGCGGCGATAGCGCTCGGCTTGGCGCGCCTGTTTTTTCAGCCGCTCGATCTGCGCCGTGAGCGATTGCGCGATGTCGCCCAGACGCACCAGATTGGTTTCCGCCGCCGACAGGCGCAGTTCGGCCTCGTGGCGCCGGGCCTGAAGCCCGCTGATGTTGGCAGCTTCCTCCAGCAACAGGCGCCGTTCGGTCGGCCGGGCGTTGATCAGCCAGCCGATTCGGCCCTGGCCGATCAGCGCGGTCGAATGCGCACCAGAGGCGGCGTCGGCGAACAGCAATTGCACGTCGCGTGCCCGCTGTTCGCGGCCATTGACGCGATAGGTCGAGCCCTTGCCGCGCTCGATCCGGCGTTCGATCTCGATCTCGTCGCTGTCGTCGAGCGCGGACAGCACTTGGCGTTCCCGATTGTCGAGCGAGAGCGTGACCGAAGCGATGTTGCGGGCCGGGCGCGTCGTGGTGCCGCCGAAAATGACGTCATCCATGTCCCCGCCGCGCAGCCGCCGGGCCGAGGATTCGCCCATCGCCCATTGCAGCGCCTCGACCAGATTGGATTTCCCGCACCCGTTCGGCCCGACGATTCCGGTCAGGCCCGGCTCGATCAGCAACTCGGTCGAGTCGGTGAAGGATTTGAATCCGGTCAGTCGAAGTCTGGTGAACCGCAATGCGCTATGCTCCCTCCCGTCCGGCGGCTGGATTCGTCACCGTTCGGTCAGGAGACGCCGGCTTCGTGCAGGTTCTTGACGAATTCATCATACGAGATTTCGCCTTCGACCAGCTTGCCATTGAAGAAGAAACTCGGCGTCGCCTTGACGCCGGCCTCCTCGCCCAGCGCGCGGCTGCCGGTAATCACCTTGGCCAGCGGGCTGTCATCGGCCATGCAGGCGCGCGCCTGCGCCTCCGAGATACCGCCGAGCTTGGCGATCTTGATCAGTTCCTCGGTCGGATCGCCGGTACGCCGGGCCCAGACCGCCTGGTTGCCGAATTCGGCTTGCAGAAAGCCCCAGAAGCGACCGTCACCGGTGCAATGCGCCAATTGCTCGGCCTTCAGCGCCAGACCGTCGAGCGGAAAATCGCGAAAGACAAAGCGGATCTTGCCGGTGTCGATCCATTCCTTGCGGACCTGCGGAAAAATCTCGGTCTCCCACCGGCCGCAATGCGGGCAGGTGAGCGAGGCGTATTCGACCACCGTCACCTTCGCGTCGGCCGGGCCCAATATCTGATCCTGCGGGCCGACCGGCAGCAACGTTCCCGCCTGGGCCGCTCCCAGGACGACGGCGACGGCACCAAGGCTCATCAGGAAAATTCGGCGCATAATTCCCTCCTATCCAATTTGTGCGAACCGGTCTCGCATGCCGCGCGCGCGGGCGCAACCGGCCGATCACGGGCCGACGCCGGCCGCGTGCAATTCGGTGACGAACGCCGCGTAAGACGACATGTCATGCGCGATCCGCTTGCCGTTGAAGAAGAAGGTCGGCGTGGACTCGACCCCGGCTTCCTCAGCGATCGTCCGGCTGCCGGCGATCGTGGCGGCCAGCGGGCTGTCGTTGGCCATGCAACGGCGCGCCTGTGCCTCGGAGACGCCGCCGAGTTTGGCGATCTTGACCAGTTCGCCGACCGGATCGGCCTGCCGCGCCCACATCGCCTGACTGCCGAATTCGGCTTGCAGAAAGCCCCAGAAGCGCTGATCGCCGGTGCAATGCGCCAGTTGTGCCGCCTTCAGCGCCGAGCCGTCGAGCGGGAAATCGCGGAAGACGAAGCGGATCCTGCCGGTGTCGATCCATTCCTTTTGCACCTGTGGAAAAACCTCGGTCTCCCAATGGCCGCAATGCGGGCAGGTGAGCGAGGCGTATTCGATCACGGTCACCTTCGCGTCGGCCGGACCTAGCACCTGATCCTGCGGGCCAACCGGCAGCAGCGGCCCGGCTTTGGCCGACCCGACGGCGAACGCAGCGAGGCATATCAACATAATGCGGCGCACAATTCTCCCTCCTACCAGATTTAGATATTACCGGGTTTCCCTTTGCGCGGCAAGGCGGGCTTTGCCGTGGCGGCGATCACCGCGCGGCCCAACCGCTCCATCGCCGCGCGCAGATCCGGATCGCGGATTGCGGCCACATCGTGACCGAGCGTGGTGGTTTCGGTCGGTGTGAGAGCGCGCGGCTCGGGCGGGCGGGGCGGCGGACGCTGCGGCAGCGGGCCTTGGCGAATCGCCAGCCGCCCGACGGCGCGATAGCCGAAGAAGCCGTTGATCCGCTCCAAGATAACCGGCTCGCGATGCTGGATTTCCAGCGCGGCCCCGGCGGCCACGCGCAGATGCAGCGTACCGTCGAGCCGATCGCCCCGGCTGAAGGACAGCTTGACCGGCAGACTGTCGCGCGCCAGATCCTCCCCGACCACCGCCGGCCATTCGA
>JAXDMU010000418.1:0-4827 GCA_034665905.1 Aliidongia sp.
GCCCTGTCCATGGGCCGTTAGCGGAGGTGGAATTCGATGAGGTCCAGGCGCTCTTCGAACGATAGACGTTCGATGTCGATTGTTGTCATGCCCGTCGCTCCGCTTTATCCGGTCGTACAAAATGGCCCTGACGGGCGCTTCCGACAACGCCCTCACGCATTCGCCGCCCGCCGCAGCGTATCGCCCCGGAACTCCGGCACCAGCCGCGACAGAATCCCCAGCACATGATCGCCATTGCGGGTACGCGCCGCTTCCTCCAACTCATCGAGCGCGCGGGCCAGCACGGCGTAGTCGGCGGTGCGCGGGCGGGCCAGCAGGATGCCGTCGCTGGGCGTCGGGATCAGTTTTTCGCCTTCGTGGAACAGTTCCTCATAGAGTTTCTCGCCGGGGCGCAAGCCGACATACTCGATCTTGATGTCCTTGTCGGGCACCAGCCCGGCCAGCCGGATCATCTGACGGGCCAGATCGGCGATCTTCACCGGCTCGCCCATTTCCAGCACGAAGATGCCGCCTTGCTCGATCGTGGCATCCGGTGCAGTGCCCAACGCCGAGGCTTGCAGCACCAGTTCGACCGCCTCGCGCACCGTCATGAAGAAGCGCTGCACCGCCTCATGCGTCACGGTCAGCGGCCCGCCCGCTTCCAGTTGGCGGCGGAACAAAGGCACGACCGAGCCGCTGGAGCCCAGCACATTGCCGAAGCGCACGGTGATGAAGCGGGTGCCGCCGTCGCGCCGGCTCTGGAGGTCGAGCGCCTGACAGATATATTCGGCGAGGCGCTTGGTGGCGCCCATGACGTTGGTCGGATGCACCGCCTTGTCGGTCGAGATCATCACCAGCGCGTGCACGCCGGCCGCCCGGCAGGCTTCGGCCAGATTGCGCGTGCCGATCACATTGGTCAGCACGCCCTCGACGACATTGGCCTCGATCATCGGCACATGCTTGTAGGCCGCGGCGTGGAACACCAAATCGGGCCGCGCCTCGGCCAGGATTTCTTCAAGTCGCCGGCGGTCGCGGACATCACCGAGGCAGGCCCGGCGCGGCAGATCGCTTTGGCGTTCGGAGAGGTCGAGGTCGGTTTGATAGAGCTGATATTCCGAATTATCGAGCAGCGTCAGATGCGATGGTGCCGCGGCCGCGATCTGGCGCACTAGTTCCGAGCCGATCGTGCCGCCGGCTCCGGTCACCAGCACACGTCGGCCGCGGATCAAGGCGGCCATCGCGGCGCGATCGAGCACGCGCTGCGGCCGGCCCAGCAGATCTTCGATCGCGACCGGGCGGATCTGCATCTCGTCGGCGATGCCGTTCTGCAATTCCGTGACGCGAGGCATGCGCGCGACCGACAGGCCGAGGGTGGCGGCATGCTCGACGATCTGCCGGACCACGGCGCCCTCGATATTGGGTGCGGTCAGGATCAGGCGCTGCGGCCGGCGGTCGGTTCTGGTCAGACGCTCGACGATCGCCGGAAGCGCGTCGAGCACGCCGACCACCGGCACGCGATGGATGCTGCGGCCGACCCGCGTATTGGTCAGGCCGACGATGCCGATCGCCTCGTAATTCGCGTTGCGGTCGCGCCGCATCTCGCGGATGAACAGCTCGGCCCCGTCGCTGGCGCCGATCAGCAGCACCGGAATGCGGCGATGGGCATCGCGCTCGAACACCCGATCGACCCGGCCGTCGCGGAACAGCCGATAGGCGATGCGCGGCGTGGCGAGCAGTGCCACCAGCACGAACCAGTTGATCGCCAGCGTCGAGCGCGGCTGGCCTTCCAGCCGGGTCAGCAGGAACAAGGCCAGCGTATAGACCAATACGGAGAAAAGCGCGGCCTGGCCGATCGCGAACAGATCATTGAGCGAGGCATAGCGCCAGATCCCGCGATAAAGCCCGGTCAGGCGCAGAAAGACCAGCACGACGGCGGTGAAGAGGGCGGTGCTTTGCAGGAGCCAGACCGGATCCTGCCGCCACAGATCGTCACCCAGCCGCAGATAGAGCGACAGCACGAACGACGCGGCCGCCATCAGCCCGTCATGGAATATCGCCAGCAGGGTACGGTCAAATCGGGTCAAAAGCAGTCGGAGCCTCCAATCGGCCGGATGATAGCAAAACCCGGCGCCCGAAACAGCCGCGAATGCGCGATGCCAGCAATTCCTGGCGATTTGCCCTCATTTGTTCAGGCAAAGCCTGACCAGCGCCCGCAGGCGGGGCGGCTGTCCGGTCAACAGCAGCGTGGCGCGGAAGAGCCGGCCGGCCAGCAGCAATTCCATGGCAATGAAACCGATCAGCAGCACGCTGCTCGACACGATTTCGACCGTCGAAACATTCGTGCCGAGCCGCCCCAGCATGACGAACGGCGTATAGATCGGAATCCACGACAAAATCACCGGCAGCGGCCCGTGCGGGTCGGACAGGGCCGGGCGCAGCAGCACCAGCGGTCCCAGCAGGACGACGATCAGCGGCGTCAGATACGCCTGGGCGTCGTGCAGGGAATCGCACATGGCGCCAACCACCAGGAACAGCGTCGAAATCGCCAGATAGCCGGTGACGAAATAGAAGAGGAAGCCGAGCAACGTCGCGACCGAGGCATAGGGTTCCAGTGCGGGGCGCAGCACCAGCGCGGCGTCGGGTGGGGCGAAATGGACCGACGCGATAGCGAAGATCGTCCAGGTCACGGTAATGGTGAAGCCGATACCGGCAACGCCCAGCAGCTTGCCGATCATCAGCTCATGCGCCGTGACCGTGGCGAGCAGCGTTTCGATCAGCTTGTTCGACCGTTCCTCGATCAGCCCCTGGAGCAGCACGTTGCTGACCATCATGATGGTCATCCACAGCATCCAGGCGCTCGCGACCGGAACCAGTTGGCGCACCGTGTCGGCGGACACGGCGGCCCGGCGCAGCGGCGCGTTGACATGCGGCGGGATGGCGCCGGTTTCGATCTGTGCCAGTGCCGCGGCATCGAACCCGGCGGCGCCCAGGAGGACGTCGCGGCTTTGCCGCTGCACCGCTTCCGAAACCAATCCGATGATCCCGCCGCCAACCGACCCGTTGGTCCAGATTTCCCAGTCTGCACCGGGGTCGAGCGTCCGGGGCAGCAACACGATCGCGATGACGCGGCGCGGGCCGGCGGCCGTGTCGATCATCGGCTCGCCGTGTAGATAGGGCGGAATGAGGGCGTCCAGCCCGGGCGTCGAAGCACCGGGCGAAAGCCAGTCCGGGAATGGCGCCAGCATCAGCGGGCGGGGCGGCTGCTTGAAAGGCGCGGCCGTCGCCGGCAGAAACGGGGCAAGCGCCGCGAGTGCCGCCTTGAGACCGCCCGAGGTGCCGAAGGCATCGGCCTCGGCATCGCTGTACCAGAGCGAATGCCGAGTCCAATCCATCGCCGCATCGGTCGGGTGGGCGTCATATTCTTCGGCATAGATCGACAGGCGGCGCATCAGCGTCTTTTGATATTCCCGATCGAGCGCCCGTTCGATCGCCGGCTGGACGCGTCCGGATGGATCGGCGATCAGGATCGCATCGCCGCCCTTGTCACTGTCGAACAGCAGCGGCAGCACCGTGCTCGCCAGCATGATCGCCGGAATCAGCAGCAGCCCGATCCAGAAGCCGCGGGTACGCAGATGCTGCCGGAATTCCCGGCGCGCGATGAGCAGTACGCGCCTCATGCCGCCTGGCACTCCCGATCGCCATCGACCAGATGCATGAACACCTCGTGCAGGCTCGGATCATGCAGCGCGAACTCGCGCAGGATCAGGCCGCGCGCGAAACACGCTTCGAGCAGCGGCTGCGGCTCGGCCCCGGCGGCGAGCGTGAGGTGCCACGAGGTCCAACCGTCCCGCTCGGCACCGGCCACGGCCAGCGCCACGCCGGGCAGGCCGGTCGGATCACTCCGGCTCGACAAATGAAGATAACGGGGCAGGGCGCGACGGGCTTCGGTCGGCGTGCCGTCGAACAATTTCGCCCCGCGCGCGATCAGCACGAGCCGATCGCACAGCCGCTCGGCATGTTGCATGACATGGGTCGAGAACAGCACGGTGGCGCCGTCCAGCGCGCGTTCACGGATGATTTCTTCCAGCACACGTTGATTGACCGGATCCAGCCCGGAAAACGGCTCGTCGAGCAGCAGCAATTTCGGGCGGTTGATGAGCGCCGTGGCGAGTTGCACCTTTTGCGCCATGCCCTTGCTCAGCCGGTCGATCCGGCGCGAGCGGGCGGCGCCCAGACCGATCCGGTCCAGCAGCGCCGCCGCCTCAGCACGGGCCACCGGCCGCCGCAGGCCCTTCAGCGTACCGAAATAGCTGACGACATCGATCGCCGACATGCGCTGATAAAGCCCGCGCTCCTCGGGCAGATACCCGATGCCCGCCAGCGCCGCCCGGCCCGGCGCCTGCCCCGCCACCGTGATACGACCCGAATCCGGTTGGAGCAGATCGAGCACCATGCGTAGCGTCGTGGTCTTGCCGGCCCCGTTCGGCCCCAGAAACCCGAAGATCGTTCCCTCGGGCACGTCGAAGCTCAATTCCCGTACCGCAATGAAATCGGCAAAGCGCTTGGTGACGCGATCGAGGGTGAGGGCGGACAGCGGCTGTCTCCGAAATCGGGGTGAGGTGAGCCAGCTTGCTCTTGATGACAGAGCCGGGGCAAGCCCATCACGCCGAAGCCGTGTCCTTCAGGCGGGCAAGAACATCAGTATGACCGCTTCGGCCATCAAGCCCAGCGCCAGCATCACGGCAATCGGCCACGCCGTGCGATAGACCGCACCTTCGGCGGTTCCCGGGGCGGCGAGCGCCAGCGCCATGGAAATGCGAATCGGCGAGAGCAGCGTGAAATTGCTCG
>JAXDMU010000419.1:0-3591 GCA_034665905.1 Aliidongia sp.
GGCTTGAGGTTCTTCAACCCGACATTCAGCCCGACCTTGCCGACGTGATAGCGTTCGCCCTCTTCGATCGCGAAGGTGATGATGAAGCCGTCGCGCGCCGGTGTCAGTTCCGCCACCGCGGAGACGACGCGGAAATCGGCATAGCCCTTGGCCAGATAATATTTCCGCAGCAGCTCGCGGTCATAGGTCAGCCGGTCGGGATCGTAAGTGTCATCGCTGGAGAAAAAGCGATACCAGCGCGATTCCTTGGTCGAAATAACCGCCTGAAGCTCGCCGTTTCCGAACGCTTTATCGCCGACGAAATTGATGCTTTGGATGCCGGTCAGCTTGCCTTCATTGACCTCGAAGATCAGATCAACACGATTTTGCGGCAGTTGGACGACTTTCGGTTCGACCGTGGCGGCAAAGCGCCCGCTGCGCCGATAGAGGTCGAGGATGCGCTTGACGTCGGCCTGCACCTTGGTCCGTGTATAGACCGAGCGTGGCTTCAGATGCACCTCGTCATTGATCGCCTTGTCGTCGAAGCGTTCGTTACCTTCATAGGCGACGCGGTTGATGATCGGATTTTCCACGATCCGCACGATCAGCGCATCGCCTTCGCGCTGAAGATTGACGTCGGCAAACAAGCCGGTGCCGAACAGCGCCTTCAGCGATTTGTCGAGCTTGCCATTGTCGAACGCGTCGCCGGGCTGGACGGTCAGATACGACCGCACTGTCTCCGGCTCGATTCGCTCGGCGCCGTCGATTCTAACTTCGCGGATGATCCCGCCCTGCTGAATCTGAGCGACCTGTTTGACGGCCTCACCGCGTGCGCAGACCGTCGATACGAGCAGAAGGGCGACGGCAGCCGTGCCGCTGCGTAACATTACTTCCAAAGCCGGCCGCAAAATGCCCCCCGTCCCGTAATGGGAAATTGTCATCAGACCTTGGTGAACGGCCAGAGATGCGCCAGATCGTTCCAGGTCGCGAACACCATCAACGTAAGCACAATCGCCAACCCGACGCGGAATCCGAACTCCTGGGCTCTCTGTCCCAGCGGCCGGCCGCGCAGCCCCTCTGCGGCATAGAACAGCAGGTGCCCACCGTCAAGGACGGGGATGGGAAACAAATTGACCAGACCCAGATTCACCGACAATCCGGCCATGAAGCCGAGCAGCGCTAGAATCCCGCCCTGGGCGACTTCCCCCGAGGCTTTGAGGATCGTGATCGGTCCGCCCAGTTCGTCTGAGCTGCGTGCGCCGGTGATCATCTGCCCGACCGCCCGCAGAATACCCGTGCCCATCAACCAGGTTTCGCGCACCGCTTCGACCGTAGCGGTCGCTGGATCGCGCTGGACATAGGCGATTGCGCCGCCGCCGGCCACACCGAGCAGACCATGTTTCTGGTGGTTGCCGAACCGGTCCACCGTCTCGGTCACGCGCGGCGTAACGGTCAAGGGAATCTCGGCGCCATCGCGGCGGATAACGACATTCATCGGCGTGCCGGTATTGAGCTGAACTGCCCGGATCACATCTTCGAAGCGTTTGACGGTCTGGCCGTCGATAGTGACGAAGGTATCGCCCAGCATCACGCCGGCCGCTTCGGCCGCACTGTCCGCCTTCACCTCGCCGATATTGGGCGGGGTATAGGGCTGGCCGACGGTCGCGAACATGCCGGCGAGCACGACGATGGTGAACAGAAAATTCGCCCCCGGCCCCGCCGCGATGACGGCAGCCCGGGCACCCAGCGATTTATGGTGGAACGAGACAGCACGTTCCTCCGCCGTCATGGTGCGGACTTCCTCCCCCGGCATCGACGACGCGTCGGCATCGCCAAACATCTTGACATAACCGCCGATCGGAATGGCGGAGAACCGCCAGCGCGTGCCGTGCCGGTCATATCGGCCGAACAACTCCGGCCCGAATCCCACCGAGAAAGTCTCGATCCGCACGCCATTCCACCGGGCCAGCAGATAGTGGCCCATCTCGTGAACGAACACGAGCACGGTCAGCACGACCAGAAACGGAACCAGCGTGCCCCAGGCGAAGGTGAGAATGCCCATCGACTACCCCTCCTCTACCGATCAGGCCCGGCCAGCCGCGCCGACGAGGCGGCCCGCAACATCGCGCGCTTTTTTGTCAAAATTGTGGACGTCATCGAGACTATGTATGGGCGCAACGGCGAGTTCCGCCAAGGTCTGTTCGACGATGGAAGCGATGTCGAGAAAGCCGATCTGCCGCTCAAGGAACGCCTGTACGGCCACCTCGTTCGCGGCGTTCAACACGGTCGGCGCAGACCCACCGGCAATAAGTGCCTCACGCGCAAGGCGCAGGGCGGGAAAACGCACCGGATCCGGTGCCTCGAACGTCAGCTGACCGATCGCGGCCAGATCGAGGCGGGGGGTGGGTGAGGCCATACGACGCGGCCATGCCAGGGTAAAGGCGATCGGCGTGCGCATGTCGGGCGAGCCGAGCTGCGCCAGCACGGAACCGTCGACATAGGCAACGAGGCTGTGGATCACCGATTGCGGGTGCACCACAATGTCGATCCGGTCCTGCGGCAGGTTGAACAAGTGGGTCGCTTCGATCAGTTCGAGCCCTTTGTTCATCATCGTGGCGCTGTCCACCGAGATCTTGGCGCCCATGCTCCAGTTGGGATGCTTGACCGCCTGATCCGGCGTCATGCCCGACATGGCCTGACGCTCGATCGACCGGAATGGCCCGCCCGACGCGGTCAGGATGATCTTTTCCACCGCTTCGACCCGATCGAAATCGAAAACCTGGAAAATCGCGTTATGCTCGCTATCGACCGGCAGCAAAGTCGCCCCGCACCGCCGGACCTCGCCGATGACCAGGTCACCGGCGCAGACCAGTACCTCCTTGTTGGCCAGAGCCACGACGGCGCCGCGGCGGATCGCCGCCAGCGTGGGGGCAAGGCCGGCGGCGCCGACGATCGCTGCCATGACCCAGCCGGCCTGACGCGATGCGGCCTCGACCACACCTTGCGCGCCGGCCGCAACCTCAATGCCGCTGCCGGAAAGCAGATCCTTGAGCGCCCGATAATGCGTATCGTCGGCGATTGCGACAAAGCGGGCGCCGATCTCAAGCGCCTGTTGCGCCAGTTTCACGGCGTTGCTGTTGGCGGTCAGGGCTTCGACCGCAAATTCATGCCGATTGCGCTGGATCAGATCAAGGGTGCTGCAACCGATCGAACCGGTCGATCCCAGAATGGTGACCGATCTTGGTGCCGCTGTCCCGTTCACGCCTAGCGCCATGTTTCTATACTTCCGCCTGCAAGGAGGGTGAGCAACGTTACGGCGGCCACGACGGCAAGCATGCCGTCAAGCCGATCAAGCAATCCGCCATGCCCCGGAATGAGGCTGCTCGAATCCTTGGCGCCGAAACGCCGCTTTACATAGCTCTCGGCGATATCGCCGATCTGCTCGACAACCGCAAGGCCGCCGCTGAGCAGCATAATGCGCCACCCCAGGGATGTCTCATAGAGCCATTCGGTTGCCAGCCCGACCAGCATCGCGGCAACAACCCCGCCCAAAAGTCCCGACCAGGTTTTGTTCGGGCTGATCCGGGTCGCCAGTTTCGGGCCGCCCACGCC
>JAXDMU010000420.1:0-4416 GCA_034665905.1 Aliidongia sp.
CCGGTCGCTTCGGCGACGAGGCCGCGATAATCATACATCAGCGCGTCGTCGTAACCCTCATTCTCAGCGGCATGCTTGGACATGGTGCAGATCATGTAGAGCCCGGCCGCCTTGGCCGCGGTCGGCGCCGATTGCGGCGAGGGGCGTTGCCATTTCGAGATCGTCAGGCGGATGCCGCGCATGCGCGCTTCCGCAGAGAAATAGCTCGGCCACTGCCATGTCGCGATCGCGACATGGATGCGCGACCTCTGTGCCCCCACGCTCATCATCTCGGAACCACGCCACGCGACCGGCCGGACATAGCCATCAACGACGCCGTTGGCGGCAACAAGCTGGCGAGTCGCCTCGTCGAGCACCTCGACCGAATAAGGCAATTCGAATTCGAGCAATCGGGCGCTCTCATGGAGTCGGCGATCATGCTCGGTGAGCTTGAACACGGTGCCGCCATAGACACGCTCGCCTTCGAAGACACAGCTGCCATAATGAAGCCCATGGGTCAGGACATGGATCTTGGCGTCGCGCCAAGGCACGAGTTTGCCATCGAACCAGATGACACCGTCGCGATCGTCGAAAGGGATGAGGCTCATGAGCAGTTCCTTGCGATGGCTTGAAGCAGATGCCGCTAACAACTACGGTCTTTATCGAATGAACGCCACCCCCGGTCGGATCGCGGCAACCATGCCAGAAATGTCACCTGCCACCGCCTTATTGTTTTTGCGCGAGGACGAACTTCGCCTGGGTTACGAGCAATTGTTCCTTGCCTTCCGCGATCTTGATGCCGAGGCGGACGAGTTGCTGGCCGGACACGGGCTCGGCCGCGGTCATGGCCGCGCCATTCATTTTATCGGCCGCGCACGGCAGAGCACGGTCTCCGATCTTCAGGCCACACTCGGTATAACGCTTCAAAGCCTTGGACGGCTCGTGCGCGAACTGACCGAGCGGGATCTGGTGGTACAGCATCGCGGCACGATGGATCGCCGCCAGCGCCTGCTGTCGCTGACCGAAGCTGGCCAGGCCCTGGAAAAGCGCATCTGGGAATGCCAGCGCGGCCGCATCGCGCGCGCCTATCGCGAGAGCGGCCCGCAATCGGTCGATGGCTTTCGCCGTGTCTTGACGGCCCTCGCCGATCGTCGGCAGCCACGTGCGGAGGGCGAATGACGGACGAGTTGCCGATCGATCCACCCGCGGCGGAACTGGAGCCGCCCCATCTTTTGGTCGTCGATGACGACAGCCGCCTGCGCTCGGCGCTGCGGCGATATCTGATCCGCAGCGGCTTTCGCGTCACCGAAGCGGCCGATTGTACCGATGCGCGCACACAACTGGCCGCGTTCGAATTCGATCTCATCGTGCTGGACGTCATGATGCCGGGCGACAGCGGGCTCGATCTGCTATCGGAACTGCGCCTGACCAGCCGGGTTCCGGTGCTGATGCTGACCGCAATGGCCGAGCCGGGCGACCGGGTGAACGGGTTGGAACGGGGCGCCGATGATTACCTGGCAAAGCCCTTCGAGCCGCGCGAACTGGTGCTGCGGCTGAAAAATATCCTGACCCGCTTGCCGCCGCCGACGCAATCACCCGCCGCCGCGCACGAGCTATCATTCGGTGACTGCCGTCTCGATCTGGCGCGGGGTGAACTCTTCCGCAGCGGCCGGCGCGTGCATCTGACGGAAGGCGAAGCCGCATTGCTGACGGCACTTGCCGCCAATCCCGGGCAACCCATGTCGCGCGAGGCGCTCTCCGCCTATAACCAGTTCGGGGGGAACGAGCGTACCGTCGATGTGCAAATCACGCGGCTGCGCAAGAAGATGGAACGCGACCAGAAATACCCTCGTTATCTCCAGACCGTACGGGGTACCGGCTATGTCCTCAAACCAGACTGACGCCGCGACAACGTCGGAGCCGGCCCGCAAGCGGCGGACGCTAGGCGGGATGATCAAATGGGTGCTGCCGCGCACGCTGTTCGGCCGCTCGATCCTGATCCTGATGACGCCGCTCATTTTGGTCCAGGCCGTCACGATCAAAGTATTCAACGATCGCCTGTGGGACACGGTGGTGCGCCGCCTGTCGGGGGGGGTCGCGGGTGAAATTGCGCTGACGCTCGAAGCGCGCGAGCACGAGGCGGACGATCCGGCCGAGTTACCCTTCCTGGTCAAGGCCGGACTCGCGACCGATCTGCGCTTCATTCTGCTGCCCGGCACCAAGCTACCCGATCCCGCATCGCCACCCGGCAGCATGGAGGAGGAGGTGCTGACCGCGGCTCTGGCCGAACGCGTCCGGCTGCCTTTCGCGATCGACGACACTGAGAACCCCGATTGGCCGAGAGCGCTGATCGTGTCGATCCAATTGCCCGATGGGGTCATGCGGGTCCTGGTACCGCGCAACCGCCTGTTCACCGGCAACGCCTATACGGTGCTGTTCTGGATGACCGGCACCGGTCTTTTGACCTTCGCGTTCGGGGGTATCCTCCTGCGTAATCAAGCCCGGTCCCTGCATCGACTCGCCGTCGCGGCCGAAGCATTCGGCAAGGGTCGTGACGTGCCCGACTTCAAGCCGCAAGGCGCCACGGAGGTTCGCCAAGCCGCTGCCGCTTTTCTGGTCATGCGCGCACGCCTCCAGCGCCAGATCACGCAGCGCACCGAGATGTTGGCCGGCGTTTCGCACGATCTGCGCACGCCCTTGACGCGCATGAAACTCGAATTGGAACTGTTGGGAGACGGAGAGGATATTCAGGCGCTGAAATCCGACGTGGTCGAGATGCAGCAAATGATCGAAGGCTACCTATCCTTCGCCCGCGGCGAAGGCAATGAAGCGCCGCAGGTCACCGATCTCGTGGCGTTACTTGAGGACGCCGTCGCGACCAGCCGGCGCGACGGCGCACCGATCAGCCTGATAGTGCCGTCCGAACTGCATGTCGCCGTGCGCCGCGACGCGTTCCGCCGCTGCATCATCAACCTGATCGGCAATGCCGCGCGCTATGGCGGCCATGTCTGGGTGACGGTGCTGCCGCAGCGCGGTGCGGTGGACATCATGGTGGATGATGACGGGCCAGGAATCCCCGAAGCGTTGCGCGATTCGGTGTTCCGCCCGTTCTTTCGCCTGGAGACGTCGCGCAACCGTTCGACCGGTGGTGTCGGTCTCGGTCTGACGATTGCACGCGACATCATGCTGAGCCATGGCGGCGACATAATTCTTGAAGTCTCGCCGCAGGGCGGGTTGCGTGCGCGCCTGCATCTGCCGCGCTGACCTGTTCCTACCGGATACCTGCCGGGCACGTATACGAATTTTTAACCATCATTATCGCGCGGCGGCGGGAGTGGTACACTGTTGGCGCCGATCTCCTTGATCAAGGTTTTCAACGCTGCAAAATCGATCGGCTTGACCAGGTAATCTGTGGCGCCGCGTTCTGTGGCAAGGCGACGGCGTTCGGCATCGCCATAGGCGGTCACCATGACCACATGCAGTTCCGGGCGATGCTGCTTGACCCGCTCCAGCAGCTCGAGCCCGTCCATGCCGGGCATGTTGATGTCGGTCAGAATCAGTACAGGCTCGGGGTTGAGGCCTTCTTTGATCATGCGCAGCGCCTCTTCGCCGGATTGAGCGAAATGGAGACGGCATTCACCGCTCTGAACTTCGCGGCGAAACCGCTGCTGAAACAGGTCGACGATATCCGGCTCGTCATCGACCACGAAAAAACTGAGTGTCATAACCTCGTCCCCCTTGCCGGCACGGACTTTTTATAGAATGCACCGGTATTCTCCATCTCCGTCCGGAAGGCCCCGCCATCGCCACGCCGGCACTCCCAAGCGCCGGCTTTTCGGACCTCACGGGGTTTCCGCCCCTGATAATGGCATTCATCCCTGTCGTCGCAGGAAATCACGCGCCTGGCGCGAAATCTAGCGGTTTCTTTTGCACACTTGACGGGCACCCCGCGCCTTAAGAGCGCAAGCTTCATAGCGGCAGTATGCCGGCGCTTCGGCGACGCGCGAGCCGCGTCGCTCGACTGGCCTCGCCGGTGACATGCCGCTGATCTATGACCAAAGAAAGATGGTCCGCGATCATGTAAAGTCGCTTGTTCGATTCCGTGGGCAACGGGACTTTACGACTGATAGAATCCATCAGCAGCGCCGCCGCGAGATCAGTCTCGGCGACATGATGATGAACGATTTCGCCCTCCGTGGTTTCGACTGTCATCTCCACGGACATTACCGCGCCATCCTCGATCTTGAAGCTTTGGACGGTCCCGATGGTGAGCGGTTTGCCGGCGCGACGGAAATACGCCGACAAGGCCGCGACGACCTCCTGATCAGTGTACATTATGACCCGAATTTCGATTGGCATCGGCGCTCCGGCGAAAGGGACTACGATAACATCACCCTACCCCGACCGACCAGTTGATAACAACAGCGATGCGCGAGA
>JAXDMU010000421.1:0-7316 GCA_034665905.1 Aliidongia sp.
AAACCAACCAATGCGGGTTCCATCGAAATCCTGCGAAGCTCTGCCGATTTACGTCCTGCTTTATGTCTATCGCGGAAGCTTGAGACGGCATGATCAGCTTTCTGAAAACTCGCCGCTTCCGTCCTCATGTCGCCCAGCCGGCTATCACTGCGCCAGCACCCAATAGGGCACCTGCCGATCGCCTTGCTGCCTCCGCCCTATCCTGTATCGACGGGGTGTTCCCCTGCGTATCAGATCATTCCCCACCTCACCTGGCCTCTTCGCTCGCTCTCCCCGGATGACATCCTGATCCCATTCTCATTCCGCCCTATGACCCACAAGAAAAAGTATCAAAAAATTTCATATTTCAAACGTATGGATTGCAATTTTGATTTCTACGTGGAAATGTGCCTGCCAGAGAAAGCAAACCCTTCGGGGAAATCTTCCGCTCATTCGGTGCGCCCTAAATTCACGACGTGAGAGAATCTGGGGCATTCCTCGATAGGAAGGAGGTCGCATGACCGACATGGTGTCCCAGAAACTGCCGCGCAGCAGGGCCGGCAGCGAGCGGATCGGTAGCGACCTTTATCGCGGTCTCCGGGCTTGGCGCCTGTGGACGATGCTGGGCTGGAACGATATTCGTCTGCGCTATCGCCGCTCTGTCCTGGGGCCCTTCTGGATGACCTTGAGCATGGCCGTCTTCATCGTCACGCTTGGTCTCATCTATAGCCGAATTTTTCATGCGGAACTGCGGACGTTTCTCCCTTACATCGCCGCGGGCTTTGTCACCTGGACCTTCATGTCGACCACGATCAGCGAAAGCTGTAGCGCTTTTCTTGAAAGCGAGGCGGTGATCCGGCAAATCCGGCTGCCCTTCTCGGCCTTCATGATGCGGGTAACGTGGCGGAATTTCATCGTCCTGCTGCACACCATCATCCTGATTGTACCGATCTGGATGATCTTCGGCGTGGTGCCCTGGGACACGATGCTGTTGGCGATACCGGGATTGGCGCTGGTTTATATTAACCAGGTCTGGTTCGGACTGGTGATCGCCATTCTGAGTACGCGGTATCGCGATGTCCCCCAGATTGTGCAGACGGGATTGCAGGTCATGGTCTTCGCGACACCGATCATGTGGCCCGTGAGCACCCTCGGCGACAATCGATTGGTCGCCGACCTCAATCCGGCCTTCCATCTGATCGAACTCATACGCGGGCCGTTGACCGGCAATCTGCCTGCCCCGCTGTCCTGGGAGGTCGGCATCGCCCTGGCGTTGCTCGGGCCGGTACTGGCTGGAATCCTATTCCGGCGCTCGGCCCGGCGCATCGTCTACTGGCTTTGACGGGAAGGGGGATAATCCGGTGACGACGATCCGCCTCCACGATGTCTCTGTCGATATCCCGGTCTATAACTTCGCCACCAACTCACTGCGCAAGACACTGTTGGGCAAGAGTATCGGCGGAAAATTCGCCCAGACCGGCGCCCATGTTATTGTCAATGCATTGAAAAATATAAGCTTTATCGCCAGAGACGGGGACCGGATCGGGCTGATCGGCAGCAACGGTTCGGGCAAGACGACGCTGCTGCGCGTGCTCGCCGGGGTTTATGCGCCGACCACCGGACGCTGCGACGTCCATGGCGACGTGTCGCCGATGTTCGATACCTCGCTCGGTATGAATGGCGACTCGACCGGCTTGGAAAGCATCAGGATCTGTAGCGCGCTCTGGGGTCTGTCGCGCGGGCAGAGCGATGCGACACTCGATGAAATTGCGGCCTTCACCGAACTCGGTGGGTATCTCGACATGCCGATCCGTACCTATTCGACCGGCATGCGACTGAGACTCGCCTTCGCGATAGCAACCGCCCGCAAGCCCGACATTTTCTTGCTTGACGAGATTATCGGGGTCGGCGACGCAAATTTTTACCTCAAGGCATTCGCCCGGCTGCTCAACCTCGTGCAGCAATCGCGTATCCTGGTGGTCGCCTCGCATTCGCGCGCGATCATCACGGAACTTTGCAACAAGGCGATCTGGCTGCACCAAGGCTCGCTGATCGCCTTCGGTGGCGTCGAAGACGTGCTGGCTGCCTGGGAGCAGGGCATGGTGCCGGAAGTCGGTGAGGTGGTCGCGTGATCGGGGTCGGGCGGGCACCCGACGGCGATATCCGGGCCTTGACCGGGTTGCGCTTCATCGCCGCCATCTCGGTCGTCATTGCCCACGCCACCGATCAAATCCTGCGATACGACCCGCCGGATCTGATCAGCCAATGGCTGCCGCGAATATCCGGTTTCGGGATGACGCTGTTTTTCGTGCTCAGCGGCTTCGTCATTCACTACAACTACCGACACATGGTCTCGCAGCGCGGCTGGATCGGCTTCGGCGAGTTCCTGTGGGCGCGCTTCGCGCGGCTCTATCCGCTCTTCCTGCTTATGCTGGTGCTGGACGTTCTGCTCGGCCGCAAGCTGATCGATTTTCTGACCGGCAACACGGCCGGCTTCATCGAAGTTCTGCACGCTCTGCCTTATTATTTTCTGTTCGTCCAGAGTTGGTTCTATGTCCCGTTCGCCGACAACTCGCTGATCTACGTCACAGGCGGCAATATCTCACTCACCTGGTCGATCAGCACCGAATGGTTCTTCTACATGGCCTATCCGGCGACCGCCCTCTTGGTGCTGAAGTTAAAACGGCCGGCCTTCATCATCGGCGCCATGCTGCTCTGGTCGCTGCTCTGGGGTGGCATGGCAACGAGCTTGTTTGACAACGCGCCGGAAATCGACTCCTGGGCGATCGGGCGATACGGGCTGATCGCCGGGCAGGTCAACGGCTATCAGGATTCCTTCGTCCGCTGGCTCTTGTATTTCTCGCCCTATCTTCGCATCGGCGAATTCATCCTGGGCTGCCTGACCGCACAGCTCTTTCTGCAAGCGCGCGATCGGGCGGTGCCGACGCCGGAACAGGTATTCGGCCGGATTCTTGTCTGGGTCGGCGCAGCCAGCGTCCCGCTGATCATTTTCTTCACCTACGCATCGGATTATCGATCGTCCCTGCTGTTCAGCTTGGCGACCA
Organism: Aliidongia sp.; assembly: GCA_034665905.1. Classification (GTDB taxonomy): domain Bacteria; phylum Pseudomonadota; class Alphaproteobacteria; order ATCC43930; family CGMCC-115725; genus JAXDMU01. The sequence continues at coordinate 3,045 of JAXDMU010000421.1, forward strand.
ATTACGGCCTGGCGCCCAGCGCCGCCCTTATCCTGTTCTGCGTTGCGCGCTATGAGAACGGCCTCTCGCGCGTGTTGCGCAGCCGCCTCATCGTCGCTCTCGGCGAGGCGAGCTATTCCATCTATCTCAGCCACTTCCTGATCCTGATCCTGATTTCCGGCTATATGGGCCAGATCCTGCCGGTGACGCCTCCGAACGTTCTCTTCCTCGCCCTGCGTTTCATCTTCGTCCTGTCGCTGATCGGCGTGATCTCGCTCGGTCTTCACGCCATCGTCGAGATCCCGACCCGACGCTGGCTGCGCGGCCTGTGGGGCGTCACCAGCCGACATCGGGCAGGGGCGGCTTCGTCGATCGCGGTTTTGCCCGTTGTCGCTGGGCTGATCTGTTGGGCCGTTTCGGGACAAGTGATCGGCGGATCGGATCAGGTCACGGCCGGCATCCGCCTGATTTCAGCGACGTATGGCGGAAATTGTGGCGGGAAGCGCGGGAACGCCACGCGCGCGCTCCTCGCCGAGTGCAGCGGCAAGGAGCGCTGCGATTACAGCGTCGAGGTGGCCAGGCTCGGCGATCCGGCCGGGGGCTGTGCCAAGGATTTTGCCGTTGAGTATATGTGTCTGCCGGGCAGCATGCCGCAGCAGTCGTCGGTACCGGCCGAGGCGGGATTCGGCAGTCATGTCGTGCTCTCCTGTGCCGCGGGCACGCAAATCGCCACCGCCGAAACGTTGCCCGCACCGGCACCACCGGCGGCGGCGACTTTCGGCATGGAGATCCTGTCCGCCACCTATGGCCAGAATTGCGGCGCCCGGATCGGCAACGCGACCGCCGATGTCCGTGCTATGTGCCACGGCAAGTCCGGCTGTAGCTATGTCGTCGATGTTACGCGGCTGGGTGACCCGGCAAACGGCTGCCAGAAAGATTTTACCGCCACCTACCGATGCCTCGGCAGCCCTGCTCCGCTGACCCGCGATGCCCCGGGCGAGGCCGGACTGGGCACTTCGCTCGAACTGTCATGCCCTTAGAACTTGTCCTTACCGAAGGTGAGTCCGATGGATCAATCCTTGGCCGACACTCCGCCTGATAGGTCGCTCGAAATCGACCCGATCGTCGAACTCCCCTGGCCGAGGATACGCCTGGACGAACTCGCCAACCCGATCCCGACGCTGGTGCAATCCCCGGCCTTTGCCGATTGCGAGCGGTTTTTCAGCGATGGTCCATCGGCAACACGGTCTCTGTTGACATCTAAGGCGCAGGCGCTGCTCTACGTCACGATCCGCAATCTTCGCCCCGATCATGTCCTGGAGATCGGTACCTATAAGGGCGGAACGACTGAGGCGCTGGCACGCGCCGTCCAGGCCAACGGCCAAGGCGTCGTGCATACCGTAAGCCCTTTCGACGTCGAACGCTTCGAACGGATCTCGGCACGCTGGCCGATCGAGCTGCGTCGGCACGTTCGGTACCACCCGGTCGATTCCATGGCGTTCTTCATGACGGCGGACCAGGAGCGTCTGCAACTCAAAATCGTCCTGATTGACGGCAATCATGATTACGAGTTCGCGAGCTTCGACATTCAGGCCGCGGCCCGGCGTCTTCAGCCCGGGGGCTTCATCTTCATCGACAATGTTTCTCAGGCCGGCCCGTATTTCGCCGTGAGGGATTTTCTCGCCCAACACCCGGATTGGATCGATTGCTGCGAGGTACCGTGGCTGCCGGGCATCGCGCGGGCTTTCGATCGTAATCGCACGACGATTCCCGAGACCGATTTCATCGTGCTCCGTTCGCCTTTCCACTATTCGGTCGGCAACCGGCCGACGGGTTTCAGCGAGATCGAATGGACCGAGCGGCCAGTAACAGGATTGAGGCTTTCCTTCGCCCACCCGCCCGAGGCCGGCATGCTGCACATCCAATGCGTGCTGCGCGGCTTCAGCGAGCGGCTGCTTGCCGAAATCGTCGGTGAAGGTCAACACGCCGTTGCCGCCGATGCGAGCGAGGTCGAGATTTCACTGATAGAGCCGATCGAGGTAGCAGGCCGCTTCGATCGCTATCTCGTCGAGCCTTGGCTGGTGTGGCCCGGCGGCCGGCCCTTGGCTCTCAACGCCCCGCCGCAGCCGTTCTAACCCTCCGAAGGGACCCACAGATGAGTGTCTCGACCCAGACCAGACCCCCGGAGACGCGCGATAATACGCGGGGCGGCGATGTCCCGGCCCTGACCGGCCTGCGGTTCTTTGCGGCACTCTCGGTTGTGGTGGCCCATGGTTCCTTCCAGATATTGAAATTCACACCGCCGGATGCTGTCGGCGGTTGGCTGACGCGGCTGGGACCCTTCGGGATGACCCTGTTCTTCGTGCTCAGCGGCTTTGTCATTCACTATAATTACCGTTATTTGGCCACGACGCGGGGCTGGGCGGGCTTCGGCACCTTCCTGTGGGCACGCTTTGCCCGGCTTTATCCGCTGTTTCTGCTCATGCTGACCCTCGACATCCTGTTCGGCCACCCGCTCTATGATTTCATGGCCGGCAGCGTTACCGGCTTCATGAATATCTTGCATGCGCTGCCCTATTATCTGCTGTTCATGCAAAGTTGGGTCTATGTCCCGTTCGATGACCGCACTCTCGTCGATGTCATGGGCGGCATCATCTCGCTGAGCTGGTCGATCAGCACCGAATGGTTCTTCTATCTGGCCTATCCGCTGATCGCCTGGCTCGTGCTGCGAACGCGCCGCCCCGTCGTCATCCTGGCTGTCATGGTCGCCTGGTCGCTGCTGTGGGGCGGGCTGGCGTCTGACCTGGATGGCAACGGTCAGGAAATCGACGCCTGGGCGATCAAGCATTATGGCCCGATCGCCTCGGTAGCTGCCGGTGATGGGAATTCCTTCATCCGCTGGATTGAATATTACTCACCCTATCTGCGCATCGGTGAATTCATCCTGGGCTGCCTGACGGCACAGCTCTATCTGCAACAGCGCGACCGGGCGGTCTCTACACGCGAGCAGCTGGTGGGAAAGTGGCTGCTGGCGATCAGTGTGGCCAGCATCCCTCTCATCATATTTTTCAGCTTTTCCCCGGAATACCGATTGCCGCTGTTATCTGGCTTGCGCAATAATTACGCCTTGGCGCCGAGCATTGCGCTCGTCCTGTTCAGCGTCGCCCGCTATGAAAATCCGATTTCGCGGTTTTTGCGGGGGCGCTTCCTGGTAGCGCTGGGCGAAGCGAGCTACTCTATCTACCTGACCCATCTCATGATCTTCGTCCTCGTCTCGGGATATGTGACCCAGATCCTGCCGACGACGGCCCCCTATATGATCTATCTTACCCTACGCATGATTTTCGTCGTGTTTCTGGTCTGCCTCATTTCGCTCGGCTTGCATGTCGTCGTCGAGGTTCCGGCGCGGCGCTGGTTGCGGGGCATCTGGAGCCCGGCAAACCAGCGCCACCGGAGAGGTGCAATCGCGCTGGCGATCGCGCCTGCCGCGGTCGCGCTGTTTTCTCTCGGGATCGGGACTTACTTTTTCCAGGACAAGAGCAATGTCGCTGCCGGCATCCGGGTGGTTTCGGCGACTTATGGCGCCAATTGCGGCGTCCCGCGCGGCAATGTCACAAGAGCGCTGGTCGATGCCTGCAACGGCCAGGATCGCTGCGACTACATCGTCGATGTGACCAAGCTTGGCGACCCGGCCGGCGGTTGCGCCAAGGCGTTCGCGGTGAAATATGCCTGCATGCCGGGCGACCGATCGCAAGCGGCCGAACTTCCCGGCGAAGCCGGCCTGGGCAGTCATGCCGCGCTCGCTTGCGCGGCCACCCCTTGACCCCCCAAAGGAACGGCCGACATGAACGATCTTGAACGCTATGCCGATGTCTTTGCCGACATCAAGCCGTGGGCCGGTTACGTGCCCAAACGCTTCATTACCGATTTCCTGGGACAGCTTATCGACACCGAGTTCCATCCATTGCTGTTCACCGATCCGGGGTTCGATGCCGACACGGTCGGCGGCGGCTGGGACGAGACCATATTGCCGGACCTGCGCATATCTCCCGCGCCGGCCAATGCCGAGGCCTGGTTCGAAGCGGTCGATTGGGTGATCGCCGCGCGCGAGGCCCGCGACCGCTACACCATGATCACGCTTGGCGCCAATTACGGGGCGCAGGCAGTCGGCGCCTATCGCGCGCTCCAGACGGTCAATCCCTTGCCCTACAAGCTGATTGCGGTCGAGCCGGTACCGGACAATTACGAATGGGTCCGCCGTCACATGCAGAACAACGGCATCGATCCATCACG
>JAXDMU010000422.1:0-8237 GCA_034665905.1 Aliidongia sp.
AAGCCGGATGTCGTCTGTCTTCAGGAAATCAAATGCCAGACTGCCGATTTTCCCGAGTTAGAGTTCCGCGCGGCCGGTTATCACGCCGTGGTTCAGGGTCAGAAGAGCTACAATGGCGTGGCGATCCTGTCGCGCGAGCCGGCGCGCGATGTGTTGATCGGCCTGCCCGGCGATCCTGAAGACGCCCAGGCGCGCTATGTCGAGGCGAGCTTCGGCGATATCCGGGTCGCCTCGATCTATCTGCCCAACGGCAACCCGGTCGGCACCGAGAAATACCCGTACAAGCTCGGCTGGATGGCGCGGTTGCGGCAGCGGGCGGTCGATCTGCTCGAGACCGAGGGCACACTGGTGCTAGCCGGCGATTACAATATCTGCCCGACCGACGACGATGTCTATGACCCGATCGGCTGGAGCGAGGATGCGCTGTGCCGGCCGGACAGCCGCGCCGCGTTCCGCAGCCTGGTCAATCTCGGCCTGACCGACGCGTTCCGGGTCGGGCATCCAGAACCGCATCGCTACAGCTTCTGGGATTATCAGGCCGGCCGCTGGCCCCGCGACGAGGGCTTGCGTATCGATCATTTCCTGTTGTCACCGCAAGCAACCGACCGCCTCGTCGCCTGCGACATCGACCGCGAGCCGCGGGGGAGAGAAAAGGCGTCGGACCACACACCGGTCTGGTGCGAGATCACCTGACGCGCCCTTCCCGGTCGATGCCCCGGCTCAGGCGGCCCGGACGACCGAGATAAAGTTCGCCACCTCGCGGCGCAAATTCTCCGCTTGGCGCGAGAGTTCCGCGGCCGAGGCCAGCACCTGGGTCGCGGCCGCACCGGTCTCGCCCGCGGCGGTCGACACATTCGCGATGGTCTGTGCGATCTCCTGAGTACCTACGGCCGCCTGCTGCACGTTGCGGGTGATCTCGCCCGTGGCCGCCCCTTGCTCCTCGATCGCGGCGGCGATCGCGGTCGTCGCCTCGTTGATTCCGCCGATGGTCGTGGCGATGGTTTCGATCTGTCCGACCGTTTCGCCGGTCGCCCGCTGAATCTGGTCGACCTGGCCCTGAATCTCCTGCGTCGCCTGGGCGGTCTGGTTCGCAAGCAGCTTTACTTCGGAGGCGACGACGGCGAAACCCTTGCCGGCATCACCGGCCCGCGCCGCTTCGATCGTCGCATTCAGGGCCAGAAGATTGGTCTGGCTCGCGATACCTTGGATCAAATGTACGACTTCACCGATCTTCTGCGCGGCGGCGGCGAGAGCGTGGACCGTCTGCCCGGTTTGCGCCGCCTGGGCCACCGCGTCGCCGGCGACGCGGGCCGACTGGACTACCTGCCGGCCGATTTCGCCGAACGAGGCGGTCAATTCCTCCGATGCCGCGGCAACGGTCTGGACATTGGCCGAGGTCTGCTCGACGGCCGCGGCGACGGTGCCGCTTTGGCGCATCGTACCGTCCGCGGTGCCGGTCAAGGATTGAGCGGCGGCCTGCAACTCGGTTGCCGCGGAGGCGACGGTATCGACTACACCCTTCACGCTCTCTTCGAACGTATCGGCCATCCGGTTCAGCGCGGCTTTTTGCGCGGCTGCGGCCTCGCGAGCGGCGCTCTCCTGCGCCGCTTCCAGGGCTTTGGTCCGGATGAGATTGTCCTTGAAGACCTGCGCCGTCTTGGCGATATCACCAACCTCGTCGCCCCGCTCGGTACCGCCGATCGTCACCGAAAAATCGCCATCGGCCAACCGCCGGAGCAGGGCGACGATTGTTCCGATCGGTCGGGAAATACCGTATTGCGACAACGCAAAGCCGAAACCGACGCCGATGGCAATTCCCGCAACGCTGATCAGAATCAGCGTCTGACGCAAACTCTCGTATAGTTTCTGACTTTCCAGCGCCATCCGTTCACTGCTGTCCGCGGCCGCGTCGGCGAGCGATTTGACCGAAGCGAGCAGTTTTTCCGCCTGCGTCCGGCTGTCCATCGCTTCGGTAAAAATCACCTTGCCGGCCTCGCTGAGCGTCACATCCTTGCCCCGCGCATCGATCGCATGCAGCACCTTGTCGAGTCCGGTCAGAAACAGCCGGTAGTCGTCGGCGATGCCTGCCAGCCGCTCAGATTGTTTGGGATCGGTGGTCTTGGCAAGGCGGGCAGCGCGCTCGTCGTATTCCGTGCGCTTTTCTTCGATGACTTGCCGGACCTGCCGAATCGTCTCGGGCGTGGGATCTGCCGTGACGCGGAACTCCGCCCGGTTGATCGCGAGAATATCCTGATTCATCCGCGCAGCAAGCAATGCATCGCCACCACTTCGCGTAACATCGGCAGTCGATTTGCTTAATTGTTGTGCAGCGTCGATGCCGATATAGCTGATAAGAACGGTTACACCACTAATCCAGGAAATCAGGAATATGAGCTTTGTTCGGATACGAAAACTTACCAACATAAAATTCCCCTAAATTGTCGGATAAATCATAAACATTGAATTTTAAACAATTTTTATCGAGATGCCTTGCTCATCAATTCGATTGATTACCGAAAGACATTCCATTTTCGACATAAAATTGCTCCTCATGCGGGGTTATTCATGGGAAGGTAGTGGGAAAATGTAAACAAATTATAAACCTGGGCGATTTCCCGCTCAGGGTGGTTTAACTATCGGGGACTGCTTTGATGTCGAAACGACGCGCAATCAGAGCGCGATCTTCATCGCCTCGATCCTGATGCGATCCGCCTCCTCGGGATCGCCCGACAATTCGAGCATCCGCACGCACCGGAACAGATCGCGCTCCAGGCTGGTCCGTTCGGCCGGTTTGGCATCGGGCAACGCTTCGAAGAGCCGGATCGTCTTGATCTTCAATTCCCGAATGATCGTGGACAGGATCTGATTGACCACGCTTTCCAGTTCGACCTGACGCGCAAAAGTCTGGCATTTGCGTAACGCCGTCAGCGCCGTTTCGCTCGCAACCAGATCCGCCACCGGGGCGGCGGCACCCAGCGCGAGACCGGAATGGACCCGCTCCGACGCTTCCTCGACCAAAGCCGTGCAGGCACGCTCGGCCGCGCTGCGCAAATCGATCAATTGCTGCCGCGTCGTCGGGTCGCAGTCGCGCAACACCTGATCGGCCGCGGTCAATTCCGCGACCAGCCGTTGGGCCTGATCGGTGCGCGCCGGGAAAGCCTGATCGGTCTGCGCCGCCAACGCGCGCGCCTGGCCATCCATCGCGGTCAGCACGGTTCGGCCGAGCCTGGAAAACACCGTGACTTTGATCGGCGTCGGCAGGTCGAGATTGAGCTGCATGATGCGCCGCAGGAATTCGGCCGGAGCCGACATTCGAACCGTAATGGCGAGCAGCATTGCATAGGCCCGGTCGGGCTTGCCGTCGTGACCGTTCGCCACGGTCTGGCGAATCAGCGCCATTTGAGAAATATCGAGCCCGCGAATCGGCATCGGCGGTAGGGACTGCTTCAGCCGCTGGATTTCCTCGCCGACGCTCAGCAGCCGGACCATCTGGCGAACGCCTTCGATCAATTCGATATCGACGCCGACGAGTTCGTGACGAATGGCTTTGTTGGTGACGGCATTGCTCGCCGCCTCATCGAGCAGAATCGCCGCCGGCGGCCACATTCGGCGGGCCAGCACGCTCTGACCGGGGGCGTCGCCGGCCCCCAAGGCGCGCAGCCTGGTTTCCATAACCTTGTAGATCCGGCTCTCCGAAGCGTCGTTCTTGGTACGGACGAACTCCCACGCCCGTTGCGCGGCCCGGCGCGGGATGCGGCCATCGTCCATACCGCCGGGCTCGGCACGCAGCAGATCTTCGAACGGCAAGTAAAACAGCCGCTGGAGATTGGGTTTGCGCATCGGCCGGACGCGCTTCAGCTGGGGCCGGATCTGTTCCATGATGGTCTGGACTTCCGGCTGGTCGCGCGCTTCCTCCAGCAACAACGCGATCTCGCGGAACTTGGCCTCGGAAATCTGGTCGAGCGGATACTCCAGATCGAAGAGGTTGAGCGACGGCGGCGCGGTCATGACTCCAGCACCCGGGCCTTGGCCGCTTCGATCCGCGTTACGAGGTCGAAATCCGACCGGCCGCGGCGCCAATCCTGATTCGATTGGATCTGCCGGCCCTGAAGCAGCAATTGCTGCTGTTCCAGCGCGTCCGACGATCGGTCGATCTCGTTACGCGGAATCAACGGTAAAACCCGAATGATCCGGCCGACCGCCTCGCGCTGGATTTCGATCGGGTCGTTCTGCACCTGATCCCAGAAAACGAAGATAAAATCCCAGCCATCAAGCAGCCAGCAGAGCTTTCCCGCCAGGCCGACAACGGCCTTGGCCTGGACATTCCAATCGCGCACGACGGACGCCAGGTCGCGCATCGCCGCGTCCAGTTGGCCGAACAGCCCGTCGGCCGATTTCAGCGTGTCATCGGCCACCATGCCGGCAAACCGGGCGAACGGTGCCAGATCGGATTTTTCCGAGGCGCTCCATTCGGTGATCGTATCGCGGAAATCGGCGAAGCCGTGCAGCAAGCCCCTCAACCGATCATCCTGCCGGCCGGACGACAGGCCGAGCGGCAGCAGCACCCGCGCGAGGGCGGCGATGCGCGTCTGAAGGTCATTGATCTCAACGCCGATTCGCTGCCCCGCCTGGGTCAGTAGCGCCTTGACCTTGAGCCGCCACGCCTCCTGATTGGCCTTGAGCGTCAACAATTCCTCGGACGGGACGTTGAGCGAATTCAGCAAGGCGACGACCAGCAGGAAATGCAGCTCGATCTGTTTTCGCCGATCGCTGTCGAGCGCGAGCCGCGACGCCTCGGCGACGACCGGCCCGGCGAGACCGCTTTGGCCGATCCGCAGGGTGCAGCCGCGCACCTGATCCGGCGTCACCGACTCGGTGGTCTCGATCGCTTCATGCAGCGCCCGGTCATGCACCGACATCGTCGTCACTTCGGCAACACCGTTCCAGGGCACGATAAAGGCGCCCTCGGTCCCGCCGAAATTCGGCATCATCAGAATCAGCCGCTGACGCGCATCGCGACGCACCCGCGCCAGCGAGAGGGCCGGCGTGGTGAACGCGACGATGGCACCCCGCTCCTCGAAGGTCGCCGGCAACAGCGCTCCGCCCGATAGGCCGCTCATGTCAGCAACGCCTGAACTATGGATGGGCTACACATAAAATACCCGAACGGTGAGGTTCGCCGCAGCATCGCCGCCGACCCGGCAGTTTAGCAGATGGGCTTTTATCAATCTGTTAAGGTTGGATAGCGATGGGTAACGCCTTGATAATCCGTGACCAGCCAGGCATCGCCATCTTCGGTGCGCCGCAGATAGCTCGGCCCGATCGGCACCTTGCCGTGACCACCCGGCAGATCGAGCACGTAAGTCGGTTGGCACAGGCCGGAGACGCGGCCGCGCAAGGCTGCGATCACCGCCTGCCCGGCTTCGATCGTCGTCCGGAAATGCGACGTGCCCGGCGCCAGATCGCCCTGGTTCAGGTGATAGGGCTTGACCCGCAGCGTCACCAACCGGCGCAGCAATTGCTCCAGCGTCGCCGAATCGTCGTTCACGCCCTTGAGCAGCACGCTCTGGCTCAGGAGCGCGATGCCGGCCCGGTTCAGCCGGCGGATCGCCGCCGCGGCCGCCGCGGTCAGTTCGCGCGGATGGTTGGCGTGGAGCACGACGAACAGCCCCTTCTCGCTCTCCAGCGCGGCCAGCAACGCCTCGTCGATCCGCTCCGGCGCGACGATCGGCACGCGGGTATGAAAGCGGATGACGCCCAAATGCGGAATCGCCGACAGCGTCGCGACCATCGCGGCAAGCCGGCGCGGCGATAGCATCAGCGGGTCGCCGCCGGTCACCACCACCTCAAAAATCGCCGGATGAGCGCGGATGTAATCGTAGGCCGCGTCGAGTTCCGCCGGGCTCAGCGCCTCGCCGCCCGGGCCGACCATCTCGCGCCGAAAGCAGAACCGGCAATAGACCGGGCAGACATGCGACGGCTTCAGCAGCACCCGATCGGGATAGCGATGGACGATGCCCTTGACCGGCATATGCACCCGGTCGCCGATCGGATCGCCGGACTCTTCCAAAAGATGATGCAGCTCGGCGGCGGTCGGCACGAATTGCCGCGCGATCGGATCGGCCCGATTGGACGGATCAATCAGATCGGCCATCGCCGGGGTGATCGCCAGCGCGTACCGCTCTGCCACTTGTTCCAACTCGGTCAGCCGATCCGCCGACACCAGCCCGGCTTCGATCAGTTCCGCTGGGCGGCGCAGGCCGGGTGCGGCAACAGCGCTCACGACCGGCCGCCCGTATGCCGCATCAGAGCGCTTCGCGGGCGAGGCGCTTGATTTCCTCATGCACCAATCGCTCGACCAGCGACGGCAAATTCTCATCTAGCCATTCGCGCAGCATCGGCTTCAGCAGATCCCGAACGATCTCTTCGAGCGTGACGGCGCCGTTGCCCAGAAAAACCTCGCTGCTCCGCCGTTCGCGCAGCCGCGAGGTGATCTCGGAGAACGCCGCGGAAGATGCCGCCGCCGGGCTCGCCGAGACGAGATGGTCCCGGTCATCCATGGCGGGCGGATCGGGCATTCGCGCCCGCGGCGGCGGCCGATAGGGCTCCGGTTCCGGCTCCGCTTCGGGCGGCTCGTCGGCCACGATCTGGGTCAATTCGAGGATGTCTTCGTCCTCGGGCGGCGGCGCTGCCGCCATCTCGACCGCGATCGGCGGCTTCGCGGGTTCATCCTCGGCGATGATCCGGCGGATCGACGCGAGGATCTCCTCCATCGACGGTTCTTGTTGGCCCTTTGCCTCGGACATCAGCCTTGCACCTGCTTCTACGATCCCAGCGGACTGTAGCCGGCCGGGCACGGGAAAGCCAAGCGTTCCGTTGCGCCGACCGTCATCAACACCGCGTCGGCATCATTTGTCGCCGAAGCCAACCCACTTGTCGCGCACCGCGTCGAAATGCTCTTCCGGATCATAAAACGCGACCGATAGATTCAGCTGCCGTGCGGTCAGCCGCCCGAGCGCGTCGGCCAGCGAAAATTCGGCGACCACCTCGTCATGCTGCGACGCCACGAGATTGACGCGCGACTGGAACAAAGTCTGCTCGGCATTCAGAATATCGAGCACGGTGCGCGAGCCGACCGAGGCTTCCTGCTGAACGCCGTCGAGCGCGATTTCATTGGCTTTGATCTGGGCGCGCTGCGAGACGATCTGCGCCCGGTCGGAGACCAATTGCTCCCACGCCTGTGCCGCCAGTTGCGAGGCGACGAGCCGGGCGTTGTCGACCTGGCTGCGCCGCTGATCGACGGTCTGTTGGGCCTGACGCGATTGCGAATAGACCGCACCGCCATCATAGAGCGGCACGGTCAGTTGCGTGGTCAGCGACATGCTGTCGAGGGTCTGGCCGGCGCCGCCGGTTTCTTTCGAACGCTGGACACCAGCATTGACCGTCCAGGTCGGCAGCAACTGGCCGCGGACGAGGCGAACATTGTCCTCGGCCGCCTGCTGGGCAAATTGGGCCGAGATCACATCGGGATTGGCGTTGAGCGCAAGGCCGGTCGCGTCCTCGCGGCTGGTCGGCAATTCCGGCACACCGTTCGGCGGAGCGAGCTTGCCCGGCGCCTGACCGACATCGCGCTCATAGGTCGAACGGGAAATCTGCAAGGTGCCTTCCGCCGCCTGCCGCGCGGCGATCGCCGCGGCATAGGCCGCCTCCGCCTGGGCCACATCGGTGCGCGTCACCTCGCCGACCCGAAAGCGATCCTGCGTCGCTTCGAGCTGACGGCGCAGCACCTGTTCGTTGTTGATGTTGAGATCGAGCGTCGCCTGATCGCGCACGACATTCATGTAATCGGTCACGGCGCTGAGCAACACGCCTTGTTCGATCGACAGAAGATGCGCGCGTTCCGAACGCACCAGATTGAGCGCCTGTTCGGTCTGCGCCTCGGTTCGTCCGCCACGGTACAAGGGTTGGACGACGGTGACGCCATAGGTTTGCGGCGACAAGTTTTGGGAAAAGAGATTGTTGGTCAAAAGGATAGGCGGGCTCGATCCAGTAGTGGTCAGCGACTGAGTCTGGGGCGTAGAGAAATTGGCGCAGGAGTTGAAGCCTTCAAAGACTTTACCGCAATCCTGCCTGCTCGCATTGTGCTGAATGCCCTCGCTGGCCGTGACCTGCACGGTCGGGCGCCAGTTGGCGAGCGCTTGGGGCACATTCTCGTCGGTGGCGCGGAGGTTCGCGCG
>JAXDMU010000423.1:0-3406 GCA_034665905.1 Aliidongia sp.
CGATTCGCCGGGTTGCGTCATGCTGGTTCCACGGCTCGGCCGGCGCCCAACCTAACACCGGACCCGATCGACGGGATCGGCACCTGGAGCCTCGACGACATTGCCACCGTGCTGAAGACCGGCATCACGCCCAAAGGCGATTTCGTCCTGGCGCCGATGTCGGACGTCGTGAACGAGACGTCCAAACTGACCGACGACGACCGGCACGCGATCGCGGTTTATCTCAAATCGCTGCCGGCACAATCGATCACAGGGGGGATGATTTAGGTGGGGGCGAGAACCCGTCGGATTATGAAGTGGCCGCCTGACTCTCGCCATTCCCCCTGACTCTCGCCATTTCCATTGTGCGGTTCGCACTGTTCTTATTTGCGGTTCGCACTATTCTTATTGGGGCGCCGTTGGCGCCGATCGCGGTGTTTCCCCGCGATTCCTCCCTAAACTCAGGCCGTCAAGAAGGTAAACGTACGGCTAATCATGGCGCGAGTCATTAGTTTTTTTTAGAGCGCCATTGTTTTTTTCGATGATACCGCCACGGTCGATCGAGCGGTGATGGTGCATGGCGTGGACACCGTCATGCGCTTTGCCTACAGTCCCACCGTGACGCGGCGCTCCGTCGGCGCGACCAGATCAGGAAGCCGTTCATTCCCCATGATAACCCTAGAACTCTCCAGGCATTGTCCCGCTCCTCCAACGCATTCCGGCACCGGCGGGGCGTGAGGGGATGGCCTTCGGTGCCTTCGAGCGCATGGTGGCGCTGCGCTATTTGCGGGCGCGGCGCGAGGAAAGCTTCGTCTCGGTGATCGCGATCTTCTCGTTGCTCGGAATCATGCTGGGCGTTGGCACGCTGATCGTCGTGATGTCGGTGATGAACGGCTTTCGGGGCGAATTCCTGAAGCAGATTTTGGGGTTCCAGGGCGATATTTCGGTGCTGTCGCGCGCCGCCCCGGCGCCGCTGCATGATTTCGATGCGCTGGCGATGTCGATTCGCCGCGTGCCCGGCGTGCTTGAAGCCACACCGATCATCGATGGTCAGGTTCTGCTGCAAACCGACGATAATTGGTCGGGCGTCCAACTCCGCGGCAGCCGAATCGAGGATCTGAAGCGCAATCCGGATCTGGCCGGTCATGTGATCGACGGTTCGCTCGACGATCTGGATGACCAGTCCGTGATGCTCGGCTTCCAGATCGCCCAGCGCCTTGGCCTGCATGCCGGCGATTCGATCACGCTGGTCTCGCCCGAGGCGGGCACGCCGACGCCGTTCGGCGTGCTGCCGCGCCAGAAATCCTACCGGCTGGCCGCGACCTTCGATACCGGCTTCTACCAGTTCGACAGCGGCTATGCCTTTGTCACCCTGCCGGCGGCACAGCGCTTCTTCGCCATGCCGGGCGGTGCGACATCGATCCAGGTCTTCGTCCTGGACTCCGAAAACTTGGGCCGCTATGGCGACGCCATCGCACAGGCGGCGGGCGATCAGGCGCAGATCATCAATTGGCAGGATCGGCCCTCGGCCTTTCTTACCGCGCTTAAGACCGAGCGTATGGTGATGTTCTTCATCTTGACGCTGATCATCCTGGTCGCCGCCTTCAATGTGATTTCGAGCATGATCATGCTGGTGCGCTCCAAGGGGCGCGATATTGCGATCCTGCGCACCATGGGGGCGACCCGTGGCATGGTCTTGCGGATTTTCTTCCTGACCGGCGCGAGCATTGGCGTGGTGGGCACGGTGCTCGGCCTCGCCGCCGGCCTCGCCTTTGCGTTGAACATCGATGCGATCCGCCAATTCCTGGAAAATCTTGGCGGCACCACGCTGTTTCGGGCCGAGATCGCCTTTTTGAGCCGGTTGCCGGCGAAAATCGATGCCGGCGAGGTCGCGGCGATCGTCTTGATGGCGTTCGTTCTGAGCTTCCTGGCGACGCTCTATCCGGCGTGGCGGGCGGCGCGGCTCGATCCGGTCGAGGCGCTGCGCTATGAATGAGAGCGCGGCAATCTTCGGCGCGTTCGAGCGCATGGTGGCGTTCCGCTATCTGCGCGCCCGGCGCGAGGAGGGGTTCGTCTCGGTCATCGCGGTGTTCTCGCTGCTAGGCATCATGCTGGGCGTCGGCACCCTGATCGTCGTGATGTCGGTATTCAACGGCTTCAGCGCCGAGTTTCTGACGCAGGTGCTGGCCTTCGAAGGCGATCTTTCGGCCCGCTCGCGCGAAGCGCCGGCCCTGACCGGCTTCGACGCACTGGCCGCTTCGATCCGGCAGGTGCCGGGGGTGGTGAGCGCCACGCCGATCATCGAGCGGCTGTCGCTGCTTCAGGCGCGGAAAAGTGCCTCGGTCGTCTCGATCCGCGGTGTCGGGGTGGACGATCTGCGGCGGAGCACCGATCTCGGACAGCATATCCGCGACGGCTCGCTCGATGATCTCGACGATAACGCCGTCATGCTGGGCTATCAGGCGGCTTCGAGTCTCGGCCTTCATGTCGGCGACAGCGTGACGCTGGTGCCGCAGCAGGGCGAGTCCCCCGCTTCGGGTGTGGCGCCGCGCCGCAAGGCATTTCGCATCGCCGCGACCTTCGATACCGGTTTCGGCCAGTTCGACAAGAGCTTTGCCTTTGTCTCGCTCAGCGCGGCGCAGGCCCTGTTCGGTCTGCCGGACGAGGCGACCTCGATCCAGATCTTCGTCGATGATCCCCAGAACGTCGCGCGCTATCGTACCCCGATCGCGCAGGCGGCGGGCGAGCATATGCAGTTGATCGATTGGCAGAGCTGGGCCTCGCCCGAACTCGAAGTGGTCGGCACGCAGCAGAGCGTGCTGTTCTTCATCCTGACGCTGATCATCATCGTTGCCGCCTTCAACGTGATTTCGAGCATGATCATGCTGGTGGGTTCCAAGGGCCACGACATCGCGATTTTGCGCACCATGGGCGCGACGCGCGGCATGGTGTTGCGGATCTTTGTGCTGGCGGGGGCCAGCATCGGGCTGGTCGGGACAGTGCTCGGCCTCGTCGCCGGTCTGGCCTTTGCCGCGAATATCGAGGTGATCCGCCGCTTCATCGAGCGGCTGACCGGCACGAACCTGTTCGATCAGGAGATTTATTTCTTCAGCCAAATGCCCTCGAAGATCGATCCGGGTGATGTCGTCGCCATCGTCGCGATCGCCTTCGCCCTCAGTTTCCTTGCCACTCTCTATCCAGCCTGGCGGGCCGCGCGGCTCGATCCGGTCGAGGCGCTGCGCTATGAATGACGAGGCACCGGCGCTGGAGCTGCGCGGGATCGAGCGGATCTATCATCAGGCGGGCGAGAGCCTGGCTGTGCTGCGTGGCGCCGATCTGGTGTTGCGGCCGGGCGAACTGGTGGCGCTGGTCGGCCCGTCCGGCGCCGGCAAATCGACGCTACTCCATATCGCCGGTCTGCTGGAAA
>JAXDMU010000424.1:0-18011 GCA_034665905.1 Aliidongia sp.
ATTCCTACGTCATATGCCATCAACCCGAAGGTTTTCGATCCAGAGCGCTTTGATAGTTGCCAGAAAGAACGATGCTGCGGACGTGCGATATTATGTAGCACCCGCCACCACGGCCGGGTATTCCGACATGAACCCGGCCCTCACCCATTGACCGCACCGTCCGATCAGATCGGCACACGGTAGCGGCGCAACCAGACCGCGGCGGTACATAACGCGGCACCGATGGCGAGGCCGATCCACAGGGCCGGGCTGCTCACGAACTTCGCGGGGTCGAGCTGGGCCAGGCCGATGACATCCTCGGGCCGTGCCGCACGATGGAAGGCTTCGGCGATAACCCCCACGAACCGGTATTTCAACAGATCGGCGAGCCGCGAGGTGTGGAACGCGATTGCCTCGATCACGCAGAAAGCCAGGGGCGGCAGTACGGCCCAGAGGAAGGTCGCGCGGCGGGCCCAACCCGAGACGAACAGCAGCCAGCCCCAGATCGGGGCATACCAGAGCACGAAGGCGGCCAGGGTGTAGAGCAACACCACCGGCATCTGGAACAGCGGCAACTGCGTCCAAGGTCCAGCCGCGCTGAGGCCATTCAGCAGCAGCACGATCGTGGCGAGCCCGAGCATCAGCAACTGGGTGGCCAACACGATCACGAACAGGACGAGCGGCATGACCAGGAGGGGAATCGCCGCCTTGGCGAGCACGGTGGTCAGATCCGAGACCGGCAGCGACTTCCAGAACAGGATAGTGCGATCACGCCGTTCGCCATGCAGCGCCCCCAGGCAATAGAACGCCGCGGCGATGAGCCCGGTCACGAGGATGACGATTGCGGCCACCTCAAGCATCTTGCCGAGAACGACGGTTTGCCCGACCTTGTCGACGGCCGCGAGGTGCTCGCTATAGGGCTGTTGCTTCGCGCCGATCAGAACCCCGATCAGCACGACCGCCGCGGCGGCCAGGGGGGCTACATAGATCGAGCGGTTCTCCCAGATCTCCCGGCGCACCGACCAATAGAACGGCCGCGTCGCGCGCAGGGTGGTGGGCGGGATTGCCGACTGGTCGCTCTGCGACCGTGGCAGTACACCCGTTGGCGTGGTCATGCGGCGGCTCCTTGTCCCTGGACGATCTGGTTGCCCATCATGGCGACGAACAAATCGGCGATGCTGGGCGTGCGCACCTCACCGAACGCGGCGAGTTGGCCGCGATCGGCCCGATCGAACAGCAGGATGCTGCGCCCGAAGACCTGACGCTCATGCAGCGGCCCCAGCGCGCGGGCGGCGGCGACATGCTCCGGCAGCGTCATCACTTCCAGATAGCGCCCCTCGAAATCCTCCATGCTGCAATCGAGCACGACCCGGCCGTGGTTGATGAACACCAGATCGGTCAGGATGTGCTGCACTTCCTCGACCTGATGCGTCGTCACCACGATGGTGCGGTCGCGATCGAAATAGTCGTTCAGCAGGGAATCATAGAATTGCTTGCGATAGAGCAGATCAAGCCCGAGCGTCGGCTCGTCGAGCACCAGCAACTTGGCATCAATCGCCATGACCAGGGCGAGGTGCAACTGCGTCACCATGCCCTTCGACAATTCCCGGATCTTGCTGCGGCGGCTGATCACGGTCTTGTCGAGAAACCCTTCCGCCTTGGCCCGATCAAAGCGCGGATGCACACCCGCGACATAATCAAGCGCCTGAGAAACGCGCATCCAGCGCGGCAGCACGGCGACATCGGCAATGAAGCAGACATCCCGCATGAGCTGGTTGCGCTCGGTCCACGGATCGCGCCCGAGCACTTTGAGATTGCCCTGATACGGCGTCAGGCCCAGAATGGCGTTGAGCGCGGTGCTCTTGCCGGCGCCGTTGGGACCGATGAGGCCGAGAATGCGCCCCGTCTCGACCCGCAGATCGATGCCGTCGAGTGCCACGGTCGGGCCGAACGCCTTGCGCAAGCCGCTTGCTTCGATGCAGGCCATGGCCTCAATGCTCCCCATTTGCGGTGCCGGGTGCGGCGGCATCGAGCAGTTCCCGCGCCGTCAGGCCGAGCCGCTGAATGGTCGCGTGGATCACGGGCCATTGCTCGGTGAGAAATTTCTGACGTTCGCCGCGCAACAGCACATCGCGCGCGCCGACATTGATGAACATGCCGCGACCCCGCTTCGTCTCGACGAGTTGCTCGTCGACCAGTTGTTGATAGCCCTTCAGGACCGTGATCGGATTGACCCGGTACTCGGCCGCGACGTTGCGCACCGAGGGCAACGGATCGCCTTCGCTCAGCACGCCATCCAGGATCATGGCGACGACGCGGTCGCGCAGCTGACGATAGATGGGTTGGCTGTCATTCCACTCTCGATCCATCATGCTTTCCAGACAGCGTTTAGGAGAAGACTGCCGATCACCACGCGGATCGACCAGCCGGGCGCCGCGGAATCGTCGTGGTCCTTCGAGATGTTCAATTCGAAACCATGGGAGCCGGCACCGCCCGCCGACGGCGGGCTGGCGCCGAACAACACACCGCGACCGAGCCAAAGCACGATCAAGAAGCCGATCAGCATGATTTTCGGTGACATATTCATCATGTTCGCACTCCGAGGCGATGCCTGCGTTGGTACGAGAGTTTCGATATGGTGATATAGCTAACCATAACACCAGATCAGATGCAAGATGTTTTTTGAGGGTCGGCCGGTTGGCGATCGATGGCTATCGTGACGGATCGCTGCCGGAGCCGGTTGAGCATCGACATGACCATGCTCGGCGAGCGCCAAAAGCCTTGGCACAAGCCGGTTGTCTCGGGGCCTCCCGATCTCTTCGGTCTAACTAATAGTTCGGCCACAGCCCCGGCGTTGCCAGTTCGATGACATGGCCGTCGGGATCGTCGAAATAGAGGCTTTTACCGCCGGCCCGCCAAACGACTTCGCTGCGGATCGCAATACCCCGTGCCGCCAGATGGCGGCGCCACGGTTCGTATTGATCGGCCGATATGGCAAAGGCCATATGGGCCGATCCGCTGCCGTCATGGCCGGGAATGAGACCGCCGGGCGTGGACACATCCTCGCGGGTCATGCCGCGCTGGAACAGCAGCAGCGCGCGGTCGCCACCGATATCGAAGGCGACGAGCCGCGTGCTGTCGAACATCACGCGCAGTTCAAGATCACCGGCATAGAACGATTTGGCCCGCGCCAGATCCTCGCAATAAAGTGCGGTTTCCAGCACGCCCGAAATCTCCGGCATGTCCGTCCCCTCCCCGACGTCAGAAATCCAGATCGGCGTAATGGTCCGGCGGCGGATGCCCGGCGATATGGTCGGTCAGGAGCGGCCGGAACGCCGGGCGCGACTTGATCCGGGCGTACCAATCCTTGGCCAGTTCATGGCTGCCCCAAGGCACGTCGCCGACATAGTCGAGCACCGAGAGATGGGCAGCGGCGGCAATGTCGGCCAGCGAGAAATGATCGCCGGCCAGCCAGCGCCGCCGCTCGACCAGATAGGCGATGTAGTCGAGATGATGATGGATATTGGCATGGCCGGCGCGAATCGCGGTCGAGTTCGGCGTGCCGTACCCCATCATCCGCTTCATCATTTTCTCGCCGACCAGATTTTGCGTGACCTCGCGGTTCATCTTGAGATCGAACCAGGCGACCAACCGGCGGATTTCGGCGCGATCGACCGGATCGAGGCCGAGCAGCAGCCGCTCGCGATGGACCTCCTCCAGATACTCGCAGATCACGGTCGAATCGGCGATCACCTTGCCGTCGGACTCGACCAGCACCGGCACCTCGGCCGTCGGGTTCATCGCCAGGAAATCCGGCCGCCGATCCCAGACAGGCTCGAGCCGAAGCTCGAAATCGAGGCTCTTTTCCAGGAGAACCACGCGGGTCTTCCGGGAAAACGGGCAAAGCGGCAGATGGAACAGGGTACGCATGGACAGGCCGTGACGTTCGAGGCTCGGGTGACCCCCATCTTCCCTCGTTACCGCGGCGACCGCAACAGATCCGCGTCAGCGCCTAACTGCAATACCGTCCGATCACGCCCAAAAACTGATCGCCATACCGATCGAGCTTCGAGCGCCCGACCCCCGGTATTTCGGCGAGTTCCTCGCGGCCCGTCGGACGGGCGCGGGCCATGGCGAGCAGGGTCGCATCGTGGAAGATGACATAGGGCGGCAGCCCCTGTTCCTTGGCGAGGTCCATGCGCAGCGCCCGTAGCGTCTCGAACAATTCGGCATCGGCGCGGTTCAGTTCGGCCGGCGCCGCACCCCGGCCGGCCGAAGACCCGGCGGCCCGGCGCGCGATCGGTTTCGCCTCGCGATCGGCGCGGAATTCGACGCTCGCCTCGCCCTTGACCAGCGCCACCGCCTTGGGGCCGAAGCGCAAGCCGCCATGGCCCTCGACATCGACCGCGAGATAGCCGCCCGCGACCAACTGACGGAAGATCGAAGCCCAGGCGTTGCGCGTCATGTCCTTGCCGACGCCGAAGGTCTTGATCAGATGATGGCCCCATTCGATGATCCGGTCGGTCTCCCGACCGGTCAGCACATCGGTGACATATTGCACGCCGAAGCGCTGGCCGGTGCGATAGACCGCCGACAGCGCCTTTTGCGCCGCAACCGTGCCGTCCCAGCGCTGAACCGGATTGCTGCATATGTCGCAATTGCCGCACGGGCCGGGCAGCGTGTCGCCAAAATAAAGCAGCAAGATCTGGCGCCGACAGCTCGCCGTCTCGCAAAACCCCAGGAGCGCATCGAGCTTTTGCAGTTCGACCCGCTTCTGCCGGTCGTCCAGTTCCGAGCCGGACACCATTTGCTTCAGTTGAATCACATCGCCCAGGCCATAGGTCATCCAGGCCGTGGCCGGCAGCCCATCGCGGCCGGCGCGGCCGGTCTCCTGATAATAGGCTTCGAGCGAGCGCGGCACGTCGAGATGGGCGACGAAACGGACATTGGGCTTGTCGATGCCCATGCCGAACGCCACCGTGGCGACGACGATGACGCCTTCATCCTTGAGGAACCGATCCTGATGGCGCTGGCGCGTCTCGGCATCAAGGCCGGCGTGATAAGGCAGCGCCAGCCGGCCATGGCCGCTCAGCCAATCCGCCATCTCATCGACCTTGCGCCGCGACATGCAATAGACGATGCCGGCATCGCGCGGATGTTCCTCGCGCAGGAATTCGAGCAGTTGCGCCTTGGCTTCGCGCTTTTCGACCACGCGATAGGCAATGTTCGGGCGGTCGAAGCCCGCGACGAAAATCTCCGCCTGACCCAGTTGGAGCCGCTCGACGATGTCCTTGCGTGTCGGCCCATCCGCGGTCGCCGTCAGCGCCACGCGCGGCACGTTCGGGAAGCGATCATGCAGGATGGTCAGTTGGCGGTATTCCGGCCGGAAATTATGCCCCCATTGCGAGACGCAATGCGCCTCGTCGATCGCGAAAAGCGCCAGCGGCAGCCGCTCCAGCATGTCGAGGAAATGCGGCATCACCAGCCGTTCGGGCGCGACATAGAGCAGATCGAGCGAGCCTTCGCGCAATTGCTCCTCGATCGCCCGCGCCTCGCCGGGCGGCAGCGACGAATTCAGATAGGCCGCGCGCACCCCCGCTTGGCGCAGCGCATCGACCTGGTCCTTCATCAGCGAGATCAGCGGCGAGATCACGATGCCCAATCCGGACCGGACCAGTGCCGGAATCTGGTAGCACAGCGATTTGCCGCCGCCGGTCGGCATCAGGACCAGCGCATCGCCGCCGGCCAGCACATGACCGATCACCTCGCGCTGCAAGCCGCGAAAACTCTCGTAGCCGAACACCGTATGCAGAATCTCGGCGGCGCGATCGAGCGCTTGATCGTCGGGAGCGAGGGGATGGGAGTCTGGATGAAGCATTTGAGCGGGGCGCAGACTGCCAGCATGGCTGGCAAAAAGCGAGCCCGCTCTTGCCGCGACACACGAAGGAAGACGGCCGCGTCCCGGTCGCGACCGTCTTGCGTACCGTTACTGCGGTGGCGGGTAATAGCCCGGCGGCGGATAATAGCCTGGGGGCGGATATCCCGGCGGCGGGTAGCTGGGCGCCCCATAGCCCGGCACCTGATTGCCTTTGGCGTACATGCATTGCGCATAGGCATTGTTGTATTGCTGCTGAATGCTCATCTGCGCGTACCCGCTGGAATTGGCGCCGACACCGGTGCCGATGGCCGCGCCCGACGCTGCGCCGATCGCTGCACCGCGGCCGCCGCCGACCGCGGCACCCAGCCCGGCGCCCAGCGCCGTGCCCAGCACCGCGCCGCCGAGCGCTTGATTATTCGCGGCCTGCGCCTGGCCGGCAACCTGGCCGTCGGCAACCTGCTTGCAATAGCCCTGTTCCTGGGCAAACACCTCGAACGGTTTGCCTTGGGCCGGAAAAACGCTGACGGTCGGGCCAAGGGGCGGTGCGGCACAGCCGCTCAGCAAGGCCATACCGGCCAGAACCGCCGATTTCGTCCTGAGTCCAGACATTTCAGTCTCTCACCAATTGAGATTAACGGGGGTCACGCTCAAGCTATCGCTTGCCACGAGACGCGCAGAAAGCGGCATCGGTTGCAGGCAAGGACCGCCATAACGCCGACTCAATCAACGCGTCATGACGGGATAAAGTTCCCAAGGTCGCGTGACGCCTCTTCGCCGGCCCGCAGCCTGTTGAATTCCGCCTGGAACAGATCCCAGCCTTTGGCTTTCTTGAAAGCGGCCAGAAGTGTTTGCCCCTCGATACGCGCCATCAGCAAATCGGGATCCAGCCGGGCCAGAATGTCCGCGGCCGCCCGATCCGCCCCAATCCGCAGATCCCGCTGATACGCCGCCAATTCATCAAAACTGTGGCGAATCATCGTATCGGGTGCGGTCGCCCGATCCGGCGCAGCGATCAGCAGCGCGACCAGCGCCTGTTCATCGTCCGACGATCGCCGGATCGGGTTGTCGGTCAACCGCTCGAACGGGATATCTCCCGCCAAAAGCGCGCGCAGGCCACCGACCAGAGCCCGTAAACGCTGGCCAGCGGCAAAGAGCACCGCTTCCGGTTCGGCCCGAGCCAGCAATTCCGTAGACAATCCCGCCCCTTCGAGAAATGACTGGAGCAGATCAATCGCGCGTGACTCGCCGATCGCGGGCACATGGGGTTCCACCCGAGTCTCGGATAATCCATCGTCCGCGGTATCGATCCCGACCGGACGCTGTGCTTGGTCGGCCACGATCCGCACGGCGATGACGTAATGCCCGATGAAGATCCGGTCACCATGCGCGAGAATGGTCGCGACGCCGAAACCGATCCGGTTGGTGCCGTCAGTGAGAAACACGCCGTTGGTGCTAGTGTCCGTGATTCGGTATTGGCCGGAAACAAAATCGATCCGGCAATGCCGCTTCGAGACATGGCCCTCCGGGTCGTCCAGCACCCAGTCGCAGCCGGGTTGCCGGCCGATGACGCCACCCGCTTCGCCGAGCGTGACCTCGACCGGCGCCGCTGGGGGATGACCGGCATAGACAATTACCGATAAGCTTAACGTCATTGTTGCACACAATGGCAGAGGGATTCGACGATCGTTCGCCAGCATCGCCGTATTGCCTGGGAGGATCAATGCTGTTGATGTGCATAGTCTATCGCCGGTAAGCCACTGTCAATCTCCCGACGATGAGGCCCGCAATTTTAGACGATTGGACTGGACCCGCCGATCGGCACCGTTCTTGCGGCACCGCCGCTTCATCATTCGCGCGCAGGGGGGTTGTCCCTTGGGCAGTCGCTTCCGCCGCGCATCCTGTGCTATGAGGCCGCAATGCTAACCATTTCGTCGCTCATTTTCCGCATCGGCGGCCGCACCTTGTTCGACGGCGCCTCCGCCCAGATTCCCGATGGCCATCGGGTCGGCCTGGTCGGGCGCAACGGCGCCGGCAAATCGACCCTGCTCGGCCTGATCCTGGGCGAATTGCACACCGATGGCGGCTCGGTCGAGATCAATCGCGGCGCCCGCATCGGCATCGTAGCGCAAGAGGCGCCCAGCGGGCCACAAACCCCGGTGGATGTTGTGCTCGCCGCCGATACTGAGCGCGCTGCCCTGCTGGACGAAGCCGAGACCGCCCATGATCCCGACCGGATCGGCGAGATCCACGCGCGGCTGGACGATATCGACGCCCATGCCGCCCCGGCCCGCGCGGCGCAGATCCTGGCCGGGTTGGGTTTTAACGACACGATGCAGCAGCAGCCGATGTCGAGCTTTTCCGGTGGCTGGCGCATGCGCGTGGCGTTGGCCGCCGTGCTCTTCGCCGAGCCCGATCTGCTGCTGCTCGACGAGCCGACCAATCATCTCGATCTCGAAGCGACCGTGTGGCTCGAAGCCTATCTGAAGAGCTATCCGCGTACCTTGCTGCTGGTCAGCCATGACCGCCAGATCCTGAACTCCTCGGTCGACCACATCCTGCATCTCGATCAGCGCGTGCTGACCTATTATACCGGCGGCTACGATGATTTCGTGAAACTGCGCGCCGAAAAAATCGCGCAGTCGCGCGCGCTCACTGCCAAGCAGGAAGAGCGGCGCAAGCATCTGCAATCCTTCGTCGACCGCTTTCGCGCCAAGGCCTCCAAGGCCCGACAGGCGCAGAGCCGGATGAAGATGATCGAGCGGATGGGGCCGGTCGCCATCCTTCAGGACGATCCGAGCGTCGTCTTCAATTTCCCGTCGCCGGCCGAATTGAGCCCGCCGCTGATCGCGCTCGACGGGGTTTCGGTCGGCTATGAGCCGGGCAAGCCGATCCTCAAGGGCCTCGATCTGCGGATCGATCCCGACGACCGAATCGCGTTGTTGGGCGCCAACGGCAACGGCAAATCGACTTTCGCCAAGCTGATCGCCGGCCGGCTCGATCCGATGGCCGGAAGTCAGCACCGTTCGAACAAGCTGCGCAGCGGCTTTTTCGCCCAGCATCAGATCGAAGACATGACGCCGGACGGCACGGCCTTTTCCCATCTGGCCGCCCTGCTGCCCCAGGCGCGCGAGATGGAGATCCGCAACCGGCTGGGCCGATTCGGCTTTTCCGGCGACAAGGCATTCGTCAAGGTCAAGGATCTGTCCGGCGGCGAGCGCGCGCGGCTCAATTTTGCACTGATCACCTTCGACGCGCCGCCGATGCTGATCCTCGACGAACCGACCAACCATCTCGACATCGACAGCCGCGAGGCGCTGGCTGAGGCGATCAACGATTTCTCGGGCGCCGTTATCCTGATCAGCCACGATTGGCATCTGCTGGAACTGACCGCGGATCGGCTGTGGCTGGTGGGGGACGGCAAGGTCCAACCCTTCGAGGGCGATCTCGAGGATTACCGCAAACTCATGCTGGGCCAGCGCGGTCAAAAGCGCCGGGACCAGGGCGGCGCCAAGGCGCAGGCCGAACCTCAACCGAAGGCGGCGGAGAAGCCGCGCGGGGCCGAGCGACGCAAATCGCTCGATGTGTTGCGCCGCGCCGCGCGCGATTCCGAGTCCACGGTAGCGCGGCTGACCGCAGACAAGGCGGCGATCGAAGCCGAACTGATCCAACCCAAACTCAACGCGGGCCGCCGCACCGAACTGATGCGCCGACAGACCGAATTGTCCCGTGCGCTCAACGAGGCCGAAGCCGCCTGGCTCGCCGCGGAGGAAAATCTGCAAGCCGCCGCCGCGTGAACCCGGTAGTCAAAAATACAAGACAACTATCTTTGATTGATTTTCGGTGCGCCTTGCTGTAGCGTCATCAATAATTCGTGATTGATCAGGGCGCGCGCAATGCGGAAAGCGGAATCGGACGAAGACATCGTGCGCGAGGCGCTGCACGGCGTCTGGTATTGCGCGATTGCGGCAATCCTGGGGCTCGACCTGCTGTTGGCGATGGGGCTGTTTTCCGTGCCGCCCGCCTCGCCGGACATGCGTCAAATGCTCGAGGCGGCCTTGATCCTGTCCTGTGCGGTGCCGCTTTCGCTGGGTCTTTCGATTTATCTGGAACGCCGCCGGTAATATGAGCCGGTCAGGCGGTTCCGCGGACCATTAGATCTTCCAGCCGGTCGGTGCGGGTGAGCGCACGGGTCTCGCGCAGCGGGACCGCAACCATGATCCCCGGCTTGAAACCGGCCAGGGCGGCGGCCTCCGTAACCTGATGCAGAGCAAGATTGATCGTGTTGACGTCGTGACGCTTGAGCAACCGTGTATAGAGCGTCAATTCGGCGACCAGCCGATCTTGCAGGGTCGCCTGCGTCTGCTCCAGTACCTCGATCAATTCGCGGGTCGCGCCGACCAGCAGGTCGGTTCCCTCCGCAACGCTTTCCGGCGTCGGCAGGCTATAGAGACGCGGCGGCGGCGAAGCGGCATCCACAGCCATTTCGACCGCCCAGACCTTGATTGCTTCGATATAGCGTGCGACATGGCGCCGGTGCGGTCCGGCGGCGTTCGAGGCAAGAGCGCTTGCGATGGCGCAGATTTCTTCCTCGTCTGACAGGCCGAGATTGTCGAAAGCCACAATCGTCTCGAACAACAGGTCGCAAGGCTCGCGTCCAATATTCGATAACGTTTGATCAATAGTTTCGGCCAACGACCGCATGGCACCCTCCGAAAAACACGGCAGAGTGCTTATCGCATGGCAGAGATTAACAAGGTATTTCGGATTTCGATAGAACCTTCGACGAATTCAGCAACAGTCGCGAGATGGTTTCAAGAAAGAATACGCAGCCCACGTCATGCGTTCAACCGATAACGGACGCGGTCACCTGGCCACCGAGTCCCCAATCGCCTTGCGCGCGGCTGCCGGTGGCGATGGGCGTGGCGCCCTGAAGCGATCCGGTCGTCACGATGTCGCCGGATTTGAGTCCGCCGCAGCGCACGGCAACGTGGTCGGCCAGCCAAATCACCAGCACAAGCGGATCGCCCGCCGGGTGGGTCCCGCAGGCCGATTGCACGACCTCTCCATCGATCGCGAGATCGACTCGCATCGTGCGAAAATCGAAGTCGCGCCATCCGGCGATCGGCGCACCGACGATGAAGGCGCCGTTGGCGTTGGCATCGGCCAACTGCTCGGCGGCGCTCACCGCCAACCGGTCGCGATAGCGGCTGCCGAGTACCTCGATCAGCGGCACGAAATCCACCGCTTCGGCGACTTCGTCATACGCGTAAGCACGGGTCCGCGGCGGAAGGTCGCGACGCAGTTTGAAAGCGAACTCGATCTCCAGCGCCAGACCCTGGTAGCGCGCCGCATCGAGCATGGCACCCGACGCAAGAATACGGTCGCGATAGACCGGTGCGCAGGCCGGTTCGGCCGTGGGGCTGCCCATACCGACCTTCCACCCGCCGACCGGGGCGAGCGCGCGGGTGACCGCGTCCTGAATGGCATAGGCGTCTGCGGAATTCATCGGACGACAGGATTCAGGCAGCCGCTCGATCGGGCGGCCACTGCGATGTGCGTCGATCAGCAGCGCTGCGGCGTCATGGGTGGACAGAGCGAAATTTCCCGTCAGTTCGGGTTGTTCGGCAGATGGCTGAAATTGTTCTGCTGCGCGAACGGCGAATAGAAAGCGCGATTGCCGCTCGGCACGAAGCCGTTCTGCGTGCCGACACCGGTCGTGCTGCCGGCCGGACCGCCGCTGAACTGCATGGTGAAGCCGCTTTTGCTCTTGGCTTTTTTCGAACCATCGGCCAGTTGATCGTCGGGATCGGTAAAGCGCGTTGTGCCGTCGGCGTTGAAATTGCTCTGCCCTTCATAGGTAAAGGCATGGGCCGTCCCGGCCGTGAGCGCGATCAGCGCAACCGCGATGGCAATCGACTTCATGGCACACTCCCGCAAATTGACCGTTTCATAGTAGCGGCATCGTCGGCATGGGGCAATGACCCTACGACCTGCGACGCCATGTCCCGCAAAAAAACGGTTCGACAGGGTAGGAGGATTTAAGGGAAATTTACAAGTTCCCTCTATTTTTTTCGAATGGCCAAACCGAGTTCCCCGCGAAAAGCCGCGACTGCGATCCCGTCCCCGCGCCGCGCCAAGCCGGCGCCGTCGCGCGGATCAAGTGCATTGGCGCCCATCATATGCGGCGCGGCGACAGTGATTCTCGCGATCGTCGCGCTGCCGGTTGCGGTACTGCTTCTTGTCGGCATGATCCCGTCGATCGTCGCCTATATCATCGACCATACCCCGCGGCGGACCCTGACGCTGACGGTCGGCCCGCTCAATTTGGCCGGTACGGCGCCTTATTGCCTGCAATTATGGTTTGGGGTCGATACCGTTTCTGCCCTGGCGCAGGATCTGTCCAATGTCTGGGTTTGGCTGGTGATGTATTCGGCCGCGGCGGTCGGTTGGCTGCTGCATCTGGGCATGCCGCTGATCGTGCGCTTCCTGCTGGAGAGCGGGATCGACCGCCGCAAAGCGCGGCTGGTCCAGATTCAGACCAACCTGCGCACCGAATGGGGCGACGACGTCGAAGGCGCATCCCCCGGCGCGACACCGTAAACCGGGACGAGGCAGGCGTGCCGACGGTCGGCCAACCTGCCCCGCAGCCTGGCGGCGGCGTTACAGCACCATCAGCATGTCGGCGACCAGCGGATGACGCACGATATCGGCTTCGCACAGCCGGACCACGGCGACTCCGTTCACCGCCTCGAGCCGCCGGGCGATGTCGCTGAGCCCGGATAAGCCTTCGAGCAGATCGCTCTGATCGGGATCGCCCGTCAGCACCATGGTCGAATGCCAGCCGAGCCGGGTCAACAGCATCTTGATCTGACCGTAAGTACAGTTCTGCGCCTCGTCGATCACCACGAAGGCATTGTTGAGGGTGCGCCCCCTCATATAGGCGATCGGTGCGATTTCAATCGTGCCGTCCGCCAGATATTGCCGCACCCGCTTGCCGCCGATTCGCTCGTTGAGCGCGTCGTAGAGCGGCCGCAAATACGGCGCCAGTTTCTCGTGGAGATCACCGGGTAGGAATCCCAGGCTTTCGCCGGCCTCGACCGCCGGACGCGACAGCACGATTCGGTCGATCTGGCCCTCCTCCAGCGCCTCGACCGCCGCGGTCACCGCCAGATAGGTCTTGCCGGTTCCGGCTGGCCCCAGCGACACTGTCAGATTGTGACTGTCGATCGCCTTCATCAGCACGCGCTGATTCTCGCTTTGCGGCCGGACCTTGCGGATATAACTCTGCTCGCGGCTGTCATCATCGGCCCCTTCGGCGACGATGGGATGCCAGCCGGCAGGCGATTCGCCGCCGAACAAAGGCGCTATCTTGGAATCGAAGCTGCGCGCCGGCTGTGCGGCGCGGGTCGAGCGCTTGGCCATGATGTCTCCTGAGATGACAGGGCACGAGGGGGATGGAAGCGGAGCTGTGCCGGGCTCCAGATACGAAAAACGCCTCACCGCAAGGCGGAGAGGCGTCGAAGAGGCGCGGCACTGGCAATGCCGGTCGGTCGGGGGAGGGTGTGGGCGGTGCGTGGCGCAAAGGTGAAAAACCATCTGCCGGGGGCACTAAACAGAACGAACTCTATCGAACCAAGCGGGCAATGTCACCGCTAATCGTGAGAAATCGCGCGATCTACACCAGATGATGATTTCTCAGCCGCCCACCCCCGACCCGATCGCGACGATATCGCCGGAAATCCGCCCGCCGCGCTCGATCTGAAGTTGGACGTAGCGGATCTTGCCGGTGACCTTGGCCGTGGCACGGATGATCAGGTTGCGCACGATGAGGGTTCCATCGAACTGGCCGCGGATATCCGCCTCGCCGATTGAGGCCGACCCCTTGAAGAAGCCCGTTTCGGCGATCTGGAGATCGTCGCAATCGGTCAGATCGGCTTCGATGGTTCCTTCGACCAGCAATTGGTCGCAGGCGGAGATGGTACCCGACAGCTTGATCTCGTGCCCGACAACCATGCGGTGGATATCGATGTTGTCACGCTTGGGCCGCAGCGGCGGCAAGCCCGAATCGTCGGCTTGCGGGGCCGCGACCGCGACCGGGGCTGCGATCCCCACGGGTCGGGCCGGCGTCTCTTCGGGGATCACGGCCGGTCGCGGCGCGTTGAAGAAATCACTCGGCTCGGCGGAATCCGTCATCGATCGCTCCTTGAGTTAACACGGACAGGGAATTAGCACAGGCTGGTTCGCGCAGACTGAACGGCGAAACGGGCAATCGGCAAGCCCCATTTCATCACCGACGGCCGATTGTTTCAAAAATCTCCGGCCGGCGTGCAGCGGAGTGCGCCAACCTCAATGCCGGCGACATTGTGCAAAAGCGGTTGGAGGAACGGGTGCAGCGCCATGTGCTGATCGGCGTCGAAGCAGCCCAGCCGGTCGAGTAGCGTGACCATCGCCAACTGCGCCGCGCGCGCGGCCCCGTCTTCGAACTTGAGGGCGATGCCGAATCCTTGGGCCGGCAGTGCCGCGCAATAGACGCCTTCGGCACCGCCCTTGAGGCGCACGGCCGCCCCGGCGACCGACATGACATAATGGCACATCCCCGTGGCGCCATCGACCATGACCGGTGCCGCCGCCATCGCGTCGAGCAGCCGCACTGCCGCGACACGGCGTTCCGCATGGAGTCCGGCGGGATCGGCCATCCGCGCGAAGCCCCGTGCCATGCCATGGAGGCTCATACCGACGACCGGAATGCCGCAACCGTCGCGGCCGACCGGTGCGCGGCTGAGATCGAGACCAGTCATCTCGCTGAGCGCCTTGATCACGCGCTGCTGCACCGGATGATCGGCTTCGATATACCCCCGCGTCGCCTCGCCCCGGTGCTTGGCCGTCGAGAGGAAGCCGGAATGCTTGCCCGAGCAATTGTTATGAACCGCCGTCGGGGCGATGCCGTCGCGGATCAGCGCCTGGGCCGAGGCAACGTCGCTCGGCAGGTGCGCGCCGCACTCCAGATCGCCCGGCGTGAGCCCGACCCGGTCGAGCCAGTGCGTCACCGCTTCGACATGGATCGGTTGACCGTGATGCGAGGCACAGGACAGCGCCAGTTCGACCGCCCCCAGCCCATAGGCGTCGGCCGCACCGCTCTCGACCAGCGGCAACGCCTGCAACGGCTTGACCGCCGAGCGCGGATAGACCGGCTGCTCGATATCGCCCCAGGACCGGACGATTCGGCCGGACGCATCGACGATCGCAGCGGCACCGCGATGCCGGCTTTCGACCAGCGCGCCGCGCACCAAGTCGACGAAAATCGGTTCCGGGCTGGCAGACGCGGTCATGGCGGTACTCGAACAGGGAAGGTCGGTGCGCACCCTGCCCGAGCGGCCGGGTCCGCGGCAAGAGCGATGACGCCGCCCTGACTCCCGCTGGCGCTGCCGCAATTCGCCGCACCAATTCGGCGGGACGGCACAGACCCATTCCCGGCATGTTCAGGATAAGGCTTGCATCGGGCCGGCAATCCGCGACGAATGTTCGGCAGGCCTCGCGAACACCGCCATGTCACGGTAACTTCGCACGCCTTGACGAAAGAATGGGAGACCAGACGGACGATGGTAAAGTTTCACGTGCTCGCAGCCGCTATCCTTGTCACCGCGGCGCCAGCTCTGGCCGCCGCCCCTACCCCGAAACTTCTGGGTGAATACAAGGACTGGGCCGCCTACACGATGGCCGAACCGCGCGGTGATATCTGCTATGCCGTAAGCAAGCCGAAAAAGCTCGAACCGGCCAAGATAAAGCGCGACGCGACGCATCTGCTGGTGACGCACCGGCCGGCGGAAAAGCAGAACAACGTCGTTTCGGTCGAACTGGGCTACAATACCGCCAAGGATTCGACGGCGGCGATCCTGGTTGGTAAGGACAAATTCGATTTCTTCACCGACAAGCAAACCGCCTGGGCCCGTGACAGCAATACCGACAAGGCCGTCGTGGTCGCCATGGCGAAGGGCAGCGACGTGACCGCCAAGGCCAAGCCGGCCAGCGGCAGCGAGACCACCGACACCTATTCCCTCGCCGGCTTCGGCGACGCGCTGGCCCAGATCGACAAAGCCTGCAAGGTCAAGCGCTGAAGGTAGAGCAGCCGAGCAGCGGCATGGCTTGGCCGAAGCCCCGCCCCGGCGTTATGATGGTCGTTTCATCCTTACCCAATCGAGCCCGCCGCCGATGACGAATCCGGACCCCATCGCCGCCGAACCGGCCCGCATCAATCTGGTCGGGCTGACGCGGACCGAGCTGGCCGAAGAACTGACGTCGATCGGCGCCGAGAAGTTCCGGGCGCAGCAGCTCTGGCAGTGGATCTATAATCGCGGCGCCACCGACTTCGAGGCGATGACTTCGCTGTCGAAGAAATTTCGCGCGTCCCTGGCCGAGCGCTACATCGTCGCCCGGCCGGAAGTGACGCGCGAACTGGCCTCGACCGACGGTACGCGCAAATGGCTGCTGAAATTCCCCGACGGCCAGGAAGTCGAGAGCGTCCATATTCCCGAAGACGATCGCGGCACGCTGTGCGTCTCGTCCCAGGTCGGCTGCACCCTCACCTGCAAATTCTGCCACACCGGCACCCAAAAGCTGGTGCGCAATCTGAGCCCGGCGGAGATCGTCGGTCAGGTCATGACAGCCCGCGACAAGCTGGGCGAATGGCCGAGCCCGGCCGAAGACCGGCAACTGACCAACATCGTCATGATGGGCATGGGCGAGCCGCTCTATAATTACGAGAATGTCGCCAAGTCGCTGAAGATCGTCATGGATAATGAGGGGCTGGCGCTCTCCAGGCGCAAGATCACCCTCTCGACCGCGGGCGTCGTGCCGATGATCGAAAAATGCGGCGCCGAGCTGGGCGTCAATCTGGCCGTGTCGCTCCATGCCGTGACCGACGAATTGCGCGACGTGATCGTGCCGATCAACCGGAAATATCCGATCCAGGAATTGCTTGAGGCCTGCCGCACCTATCCCGGCTCGTCCAATGCCCGGCGCATCACCTTCGAATATGTCATGCTGCGCGACATCAACGACAGCCTGGCCGAAGCGCGCGAGCTGGTGCGGTTGCTCGACGGCATTCCGGCCAAGGTCAATCTGATTCCGTTCAACCCATGGCCGGGCGCACCCTATGAATGCTCGACCGGGCCGGCGATCAAGGCGTTTGCCGCGATCGTCAACGACGCCGGCTATTCTTCGCCGGTGCGCGTGCCGCGCGGCCGCGATATCCTGGCGGCGTGCGGCCAGTTGAAATCGGACAGCATCAAGCTGCGCAAGAGCGAATTACTGAAGCGCGACGCCGAGGCGGCCCTTGCCTGAAGGCGATCGTCCGCCGCACCGGCCGTTTCGTTAAGACATTTTTACCACCACGCCGCTAGGTTTTACGCTCAAGCATCGGCAAAAGAGCGGCGGCGGGGATGGCGGCACCGACCACAGATATATCGAACTGGATGCATTTGTTCCGCTGGATCGTAAAACTGATCCGCGACGATTACGGCATCGAGGAAAGCAAGCTGGTGCGCACCGCCACGCTGGAGACCGATCTCGGCCTTCAACTGGAGCAGGTCGAGGAGTTGCTGGACACGGTGCAGGAAAGCTTCGAGATCCGCTTTCCCACCGGCACGCTGGATGAGGTGCTGCGGCTCGAAGAGCTGTGCCTGGTAACGAGCTGGCTCAAGGGCTTCTACAAGCGCCCGCCCTTCATCGGCGACGCGTTCGAGGCGCGCTGCCGCCAGCTCAATCCGGGTGCACAGGTGTGAGTTTATAAACGCGCCCTGGTGCAATTCCAACCTTGCATTGACAACCATGATAATCTACTACAGGGCGCATAGAAAATGCGATCGTAGGGAGCAAATATGGGGTGTCATGCCTGCCGCACGGTGATGAATGCCGACGACCGGTTCTGCGCCGGCTGCGGCACGCCGGCCGCACATCCCCTATGCCCCGCCTGTCGGCACCCCAATCGCCCCGATGTGTCTTATTTGAAGTGGTAGAAAAGCGCTCCGTGGTTGCCGCTTTTGACGGCGGCAAGATCACATCGAACGCGGGAGCGTTGCTGCTTGGTCAGTTGGATCGGGGGCTTGGGTTGGTGCGTCGGTTTGCCGGCTGCTTTGTTGATCGGCGGGATCCTCGG
>JAXDMU010000425.1:0-8548 GCA_034665905.1 Aliidongia sp.
ACGGACCTCGTCCCGGTGACCCGGGAAGAGGTCGGACGAGCCGCGCAAGCGGCGTCATTCGCGCGGCATCGGACGCCGCGGCGAGAGGCGCCCCTGCGGGGCTGACTGCACGCGCCCGGTGCGCAAGGAGCCAGCATGACCGAGATCCCCCCCCCACCGCCGCGCCCGCCGGGCGCCACCGCAGCTTTGGTTCTGGCCGATGGCCGGATCTTCTGGGGGCACGGCATCGGTGCCGCCGGCATCCGCCTCGGCGAAGTCTGCTTCAATACCTCGATCACCGGCTATCAGGAGATCATGACCGATCCGTCCTATGCCGGACAGATCGTCACCTTCACCTTTCCCCATATCGGTAATACCGGGGCCAATGCCGAGGATATCGAGACGACCACCGCCGCGGCACGCGGGCTGGTCATCCGCACCGATATCACGCAGCCATCCAACTGGCGTGCGGTTCAGAGCTTTGATACCTGGCTGAAATCGAACGATCTGGTCGGCATCGCCGGTGTCGATACCCGCGCCCTCACGCGGCGCATTCGCGACGGTGGCGCCCCCAGCGGCGCGCTCTGCCATGCACCGGATGGCCGGATCGACATCGATGACCTGCTGGCCCGTGCCCGCGCCTGGCCCGGCCTCGAAGGCATGGATCTGGCGGTCGAGGTCACGGCACGCCAGAGCTATGACTGGACCGAGACGCGCTGGAGCATGGGACAGGGCTACGGGCAACTCGGCGACGCCAAGCGCCATGTCGTGGCGATCGATTATGGCGCCAAGCGCAATATCCTGCGCATGTTGGCCGACCATGGCTGCAAGGTCACCGTCGTCCCGGCCACGGCGACGTCGGAAGAAATCCTGCGGCACAAGCCGGACGGCGTGTTTCTGTCGAACGGCCCGGGCGATCCGGCCGCGACCGGTGCTTATGCGGTACCTGTGATCAAAGATCTGGTCGAAACCGGGTTGCCGATCTTCGGCATCTGCCTCGGCCACCAGCTACTGGCACTGGCGCTCGGCGGTCGCACGACCAAGATGGCGCTTGGTCACCGCGGCGCCAACCATCCGGTTCAGGATCTGGCGACCGGCAAGGTCGAGATCACCAGTCAGAATCACGGCTTTCGCGTTGAGCCCGACAGCCTGCCCGCTCACGTCGTGCCAAGCCACGTCTCGCTGTTCGACGGCAGCAACGAAGGCTTGCGCGTCACCGGACAGCCGATCTTTTCGGTCCAATATCATCCCGAGGCGTCGCCCGGACCGCAGGACAGCCATTATCTGTTCGAGCGTTTCATGAACCTTATCGATCAGACGGCGATCCGACATGGCTAAGCGCACCGACATCAAATCCATCATGATCATCGGCGCCGGCCCGATCGTCATCGGGCAGGCCTGTGAATTCGACTATTCCGGCGCCCAGGCCTGCAAGGCGCTGAAAGGCGAAGGCTATCGGATCATCCTGGTGAATTCGAACCCGGCGACGATCATGACCGATCCCGATCTGGCCGATGCGACCTATATCGAGCCGATCACCCCGGAAATGGTCGCCAAGGTGATCGCGGCCGAGCGGCCCGACGCGCTGTTGCCGACCATGGGCGGCCAGACCGCCCTCAATACCGCGATGGCGCTGTCCAAGGACGGCACGCTGGCGAAATACGGCGTCGAATTGATCGGCGCCAAGGAAGCTGCGATCGCGATGGCCGAGGACCGGCTGCTGTTCCGCAACGCCATGGACCGGATCGGCCTCACCTCGCCGCGCTCGCGTGTCGCCCATTCGCTCGAAGAGGCGCGCGACGCGCTCGATGCGGTCGGGCTGCCAGCGATCATCCGGCCATCCTTCACGCTCGCCGGTACGGGCGGCGGCATCGCCTACAATCTCGAAGAGTTTAAAGAGATCGTCACCGGCGGCCTGCGCGCCTCGCCCACACAGGAAGTGCTGATCGAAGAATCGGTGCTGGGCTGGAAGGAATATGAGATGGAGGTGGTCCGCGATCATGCGGACAATTGCATCATCATCTGCTCGATCGAGAATATCGATCCGATGGGCGTCCATACCGGCGACAGCATCACCGTCGCACCCGCGCTGACGCTCACCGACAAGGAATATCAGGTGATGCGCGACGCCTCGCTCGCGGTGTTGCGCGAGATCGGCGTCGATACCGGCGGCTCCAACGTGCAGTTCGCGGTCAATCCGGCCGATGGCCGGCTGGTGGTGATCGAGATGAATCCGCGCGTCAGCCGCTCGTCGGCACTGGCGTCGAAGGCGACCGGTTTTCCGATCGCCAAGGTCGCGGCCCTGCTGGCCGTGGGCTATACGCTCGATGAACTCAAGAACGAGATCACCCGCGTCACCCCGGCGGCGTTCGAGCCGACCATTGATTACGTCGTCACCAAGATCCCGCGATTCGCCTTCGAAAAATTCCCCGGCGCCGAGCCGCTGCTCTCCACCTCGATGAAGTCGGTCGGCGAATGCATGGCGATCGGCCGCAGCTTCGCCGAAAGCGTACAGAAGGCACTGCGCTCGCTCGAGACCGGCCTCACCGGTTTCAATGAAATCTCCATCGTCGGGGGCAAGGATGCCGTGCGCGCCGCTCTGGCCCAGGCGACACCCGATCGGCTGCTGGTCATCGCCCAGGCATTCCGCGAAGGGCTGAGCGTCGACGAAATTCATGCCGCCTGCAAATACGACCCCTGGTTCCTGGGGCAAATCCAGGACATCGTTGCAGCCGAGAACCAGGTCAAATCCGACGGCCTGCCCAAGGATGCCGCGGCCTTGCACGCGCTGAAGCGCCAGGGTTTCAGCGATGCGCGACTGGCCGAGCTGGGCGGTACTGACGAGGCCGCAGTGGCGCGGATGCGTGCCAGCCTCGGCATTCATCCGGTCTATAAGCGCATCGATACCTGCGCCGCCGAGTTTGCGTCGCAGACGCCCTATATGTATTCGACCTATGAAGGCGACGGCCTCAGCCCGGCCGAGGATGAATCCGAGCCGACCGATCGGCGCAAGGTGCTGATTCTGGGTGGCGGGCCGAACCGGATCGGCCAGGGCATCGAATTCGATTATTGCTGCGTCCATGCCGCCTACTCCTTACGCGAGGCCGGCATCGAGACGATCATGGTCAATTGCAACCCCGAGACCGTCTCGACCGATTACGACACGTCGGATCGGCTCTATTTCGAGCCGCTCACCGCGGAGGATGTGATCGAGTTGGTCCGGGTCGAACAGCGCAGCGGCACGGTGCTGGGCCTGATCGTTCAGCTAGGCGGACAGACCCCGCTGAAGCTCGCCGCCGCACTGGAGGCCGCCAACATCCCGATCCTCGGCACCTCGCCCGACGCGATCGATCTGGCCGAGGACCGGCGGCGCTTTCAAAAATTCCTTGGCGATTTGGGTCTGCGGCAGCCGGCCAACGGCACCGCCCATTCGCTCGAAGAAGCCGAGACGGTCGCCGAGACGCTGGGATACCCGCTGGTCATTCGCCCATCTTACGTGCTGGGCGGCCGGGCCATGGAAATCGTCCACGAGATCACGAGCCTGCGCCGCTACATGATCAATGCGGTCAAGGTTTCGGGGCCCAGTCCGATCCTGCTCGACCGCTATCTGAGCGACGCGATCGAGGTCGATGTCGATGCGGTCAGCGACGGCAAGACCGTCTATATCGCCGGCATCATGGAGCATATCGAGGAAGCGGGGATTCACTCTGGCGACAGCGCCTGCTCGCTGCCGCCCTACTCCCTGTCGCCCGCGATCATCGCCGAGATCGAAAAGCAGACCGCCGCCATGGCGCTCGGGCTGGGTGTGGTCGGACTGATGAATGTGCAGTTCGCGGTCAAGAGCGGCGATGTCTATGTGCTGGAGGTCAATCCGCGGGCGAGCCGCACGGTACCCTTCGTCGCCAAGGCGACCGGCGTGCCGATCGCCAAGATCGCGGCGCGCGTCATGGCCGGTGAAAGCCTGGCCGCCTTCAACCTGAAGCGCCCGGCCGCAACCCATATCGCGGTCAAGGAGGCGGTGTTTCCGTTCAACCGTTTCCCCGGAGTCGATCTCATCCTCGGCCCGGAGATGCGCTCGACCGGCGAGGTCATGGGGCTCGACGCCGATTTCGGCCGCGCCTTCGCCAAATCGCAGCTTGGCAGCGGCATCGCGCTGCCACTTGCCGGCACGGTTTTCGTCTCGGTGCGCGATAGCGACAAGCCGGCCATCACCGAATCCTGCCGGCGCCTCGTCGAAATGGGATTCGCGCTGGTGGCGACCGGCGGCACCGCGCAACATCTGCGCGAGGCCGGGCTGCCGGTCGAAACCGTCAACAAGGTGCTGGAAGGCCGGCCGCATATCGTCGATCGGATGATGAGCGGCGGTATCGCCTTGGTTTTCAACACGACCGGCGGCAAGCAGGCCGTGGCCGACAGCTTCTCGATTCGCCGTACCGCCCTCACCCACGGTGTCCCATACTACACCACGATTGCAGGCGCCCGGGCTTCGGTCGAAGCGATTCACGCTTTGAAGAGCGGCAGTCTTGAAGTTGCAGCACTTCAATCCTATTTTGTTAGGCCGCCCGCGTGAGACGGCTGATCCAGCTGGACGCGGGCAGCGTTTGTCGTCCCCCGTCGCCGCACTCTCAGGTCAGGCTCCAACGTCGATGATAAAAGTTCCAATGACCGAAATCGGTTTCAGCCGCATGCAGGAAGAGCTGCGGCGGCTCAAGACCATCGATCGTCCCGCTATAATCCGGGCCATCGCGGAAGCGCGCGAGCATGGCGATCTGTCCGAGAACGCCGAATACCATGCGGCGCGCGAGCGGCAGTCCTTCATCGAAGGCCGCGTGATCGAGCTTGAGGACAAGATCGCCCGCGCCGAAGTGATCGACGTCAGCAAGCTGAACGGCAGCGTCGTCAAATTCGGCGCGACCGTAATGCTGTCCGACGAGGAAACCGACGAAGAGACCAAATATCAGTTGGTCGGCGAGGATGAGGCTGACGTCAAGCAAGGCATGCTTTCGGTCACATCACCCTTGGGCAAGGCGCTGATCGGCAAGGCGGTGGGGGAAAGCGTCGAGGTCACAACGCCGCGCGGCGCCAAATCCTACGAGATCGTCAAGGTTCTGTTTCAGTAGTCGTCTTGAGCCCCTCGCCCGCGTCGCGGGCGAGGGGCTCAAGAGAGCGACAAAGCGAAATCCGCAGACTCAATCCTCGTCCGACGGCTCCGCCACATCGACCTCGATCGGCACACCGGGTTCGAATTTGGAGCGGCGGATCGCCAGGGCCGATTTGACATGGCTGACATTAGGGGCGGCCGTCAGCCGCGTGGTCAGGAATTTGTGATAGCTATCCCAATCCGCCGCCACGATTTTGAGCAGAAAATCCGCTTCTCCCGTCAACATATGCGCTTCGCGCACCTCCGGCCAGGTGACGACCAGATCCTCGAACGCGGTGAGATCCGTCTCGGCTTGGCGAATCAGCCCGATCTGAGCGAAAACGGTGACGCCGTAGCCCATCGCCTCGGGATTGATATTGGCATGATAGCCTTTGATATAACCGGCCTCCTCCAGCGCACGCACGCGACGCAGGCAGGGTGGCGCCGAAATTCCGGCCCGTTGCGCAAGATCCACATTGGTCATGCGGCCGTCATCCTGCAAATCGCGCAAAATTCGTCTGTCGATCCGGTCGAGTTTGATGCGACGCGCCAAAACAGTTTCTCCCGTCATTTCGGCAATTATCTTACAACATCTCATTCCGGTGCAACACCCGCCATACGAACGAACACAAGAGCCATGCAGCCATGCGGAGCAATCGCGTGAACGTTCCCGTCTGGGTATTGCATGACGGCAAAATCGGTTTGCGCAACCAGGTCATCGGCGTTGCGGAGGCGGTTGGATTGCCGTTTGCCGAGAAGCGGCTGGAAACGCGCTATCCGTGGAAGATGCTCCCGCCTGCCCTGTGGTTTAATGCCCGCCACGCGCCCGGCCGGGGTGGCGACCGGTTGCTGCCACCCTGGCCTCGGCTGGTAATCGCCGCCGGCGGGCGCGCCGCGGCACCGGCCTTGGCCGTGCGCGACGCTGCGGAGGGGCGATGCCTCGCGGTGCAGATCCAGGATCCGAAAATCGCGCCGCGGCATTTCGATCTGATGCTGATCCCGGAACACGACAAGGTCCGCGGGCCCAACGTCATGGTGACGCGCGGCGCCGTCCATCGCGTGACCGCGGCGAAACTGGCCGAAGCGGCCGAGCACTGGCGCCATCGCCTGTCCCATCTGCCGAGCCCGCGGATCGCCGTCCTGATCGGCGGCGGCGGCGCTTACGACTTCACCGCCGAGCGCATGGCCGGGCTGGCGGCGGATTTGGCCACTCTCGCCCGCAGCGGTGCCGGGCTGATGGTGACGCCGTCGCGCCGCACTGGAGAGATTGCGGAACGCGTGCTGCGCGCCCTGCTCGCCGGCCTGCCCGCCGAAATCTGGGACGGGACCGGTGACAATCCCTATTTCGGCTATCTGGGATTGGCCGATCACGTCCTGGCCACCGCTGATTCCGTGTCGATGATTACCGAGGCGAGCGCCACCGGCAAGCCGGTCCATATCCTGCAACTGCCCGGCGGCTCGGCCAAATTCGAACGCTTTCACACCGCGATGGCGGCCGCCGGCGTGACGCGGGTCTTTGCCGGACGACTCGACGAATGGTCCTACCCGCGCCACGATGATACCGCCGAGGCCGGATCGCGCATCCGGGCGATGATGGAGGAGCGTGGATTATGGCAATGAGAGCGTCCTGGCTTTGGCTCGCCGCCGCTCTGGTCGCCACCGCCATTTTCAGCCTGTTTCCCGGACTCGACCTTTGGTTCAGCGGCCTCTTCTGGTCGCCGGAAAGTGGGTTCTTCCTGCGCGATTGGCCGCCGTTCCATTGGGCTTACGCAATGCTGCCCGCTTTGACCTGGACGATCGTGCTCGCGCTTTTGGCGTTGCTGGCGTTCGTGGTCTTGGCGGAACGGCCGGTCGGTGCGCTCGATCGCACCCGTATCTTGTTCCTGCTGCTGAGCTTCGCGCTCGGGCCGGGGCTGTTGACCAACACCGCGCTGAAGGATCATTGGGGCCGCGCACGGCCGAGCCAGGTGATCGAGTTCGGCGGCGAGCGGAACTTCACCCCGCCGCTGCTGCCGACCGATCAATGCACGCGCAATTGCAGCTTCGTGTCCGGTCACGGGGCGATGGCGTTCTCGCTGATCGGCTTTGCGTTCCTGCCGGCGGCACGACGGCGGCGGCGGCAATTGGCAGTGGCGGCGCTGACCTTCGGCAGCTTCGTCGGGCTGGCGCGGATCGCGCAAGGCGGGCATTTTCTGTCCGACACGATCTTCGCGGGCTTGCTCGTGACCGGAGTCACATGGTTGCTGTATCGTTTCGTGGTCGAGCGGCATGGACTCGATCGGCCGCTGATCCGGCGCTTGGGTGGTGTGCTCATCGGGAGAGCGGACAAGATCGGCCGGTTCATCGCCACATCCGCCGGGATTCGCCGGCATCGCTGGCTTGCCTTCAATCTTGGGAGCGCGCTGGCGATTGCCGCCTCGGCCGCCTGGCTCGATCGTCCGCTCGCCCGCTATTTCCACGCCGGGGACGATCGGCTGACGGAATGGTTTCGCCGCATCACCGATCTCGGCCTCGGTGCCGGCTGGCTGGTCGCGTCGGGTGGGCTGGCGCTGCTTCTGTTCCTGCTCGGCCGGGCACCGCGTTTTGCCGTCCAGCGTGCGCGCTTCGCCGCCTGGGCGCTGGTGCCGGCGTTCGTGTTCGGCTCGGTGGCGCTTTCGGGGCTGGCCGCCGATCTGGTCAAGATTTTAGTGGGACGAACCCGCCCCAAGCTCTATTTCGCCGATGACAGCTTTGCCTGGACCGGCCTCGCCTTTCGCGCCGATCATTGGTCGTTTCCGTCCGGCCATACGGCGAATGTGACCGGTCTCGTGCTTGCTCTCTATTTCCTCTGGCCGCGCCATGCGGTGGCCTATGCGTCGTTCGTGGCGCTGATCGCCCTCAGCCGGATCGGCACCACGCAGCATTTTCTGGGTGATACGATCGGCAGCGTCTGGCTCGCTGTGCTCGTGACCTGCTATCTGCGCGGTGTTCTCCTGCGCAGCGGCATCACCCTGGCCGACGCCAAGGCCGGCATCATCCCGCCTCGTCCGGCGATGCCATGGTTTCGTCGGCTGCTGCCGGCGCGTGGGGATAGCCCTTGAAGCCGCGCAGGACATAGACCCAGACCTCGCGCACGAGGCCTGGCCCGAGCGGTACGACGACATGCGCGACCTGCTCGTGGCTGTCGAAGCGGCGGGTCATCTCGGTCGGGTCGCGGCGGTTGGTGATCCACAGATAATCGCCGCCCGGCCCATCGGCCAGGCTCTGCTCCATTTCAAAGCCGTTACGGACATGCGCAGCCGGGTTCCAGATCCGCATGTCGAACGGATGCGGTCGCATGGCGTAGATCAGCCCGGCCATCAATTCGCGATCATCACCCAGCAGCGGCAGGTCGGGATATTGGCTACGGATGTCACCGAGGCTGCGGCCGAGCGTCGTCCAGCCCCGCAC
>JAXDMU010000426.1:0-3193 GCA_034665905.1 Aliidongia sp.
ACACCGAAAGATCGCGCAGGCCCGATTTGACGAAGCTGATCACCTCGTTGCGCCGGCTTTCCGGCCGGATGAAATCCGGATTGGCCGCGTAGAATTCCAGCAGCCGGTCGCCCCAGGCCGACAGGCGGAAGAAATAGCTCGGTTCCTCGACCCATTCGACTGGTGCCCCGGTCGGCGCCAAGCGGATACCGGACGCGTCGGGCGCGCTCAAATCGCCTTCGGTGTAAAACGCCTCGTCGCGCACGGCGTACCAACCGGAATAGGCGCCCAGATAGATTTCGCCGCGATCGGCCAGCCGGCGCCACAGATCCTGACAGGCGCGGATATGGCGCGGCTCGGTCGTGCGGATGAAATCGTCGTTCGAGATATCGAGTGCGCGGGTCAGGCCGCGAAACGTGTCGGCGATTTCATCGCAGAATTCGAGCGGCGAAACGCCGGCGGCGGCAGCCGATTTCTCGACCTTCTGACCGTGCTCATCGGTGCCGGTCAGGAAATGCACACGCCGCCCGTCAAGCCGCATGAAGCGCGCGATCACGTCGCACGCGATCGTCGTGTAAGCGTGACCGATATGCGGCTTGCCGTTGACGTAATAGATCGGCGTGGTGATGTAGAAAGGCGGTCGTGCTTCCATCCGGGTCTCCAATCGGGGACTCAGCGCGACGCTGCCTCCACGGTAAAGAATGCGTCCAGCACGACCTGCTTGCGGTCGAGATTGACCGCATCGGCCCGGCCGAACAGGGTCCGCAGATTTTCCCATACCTCGATCCAGCGATCAAGCCGGGTTCGTGCACCCAGACGGCACAGCAGCTCCGCCTCGCCCGCCAGCACCTCGCGCGGGCGGCCCTCGGCCGCACCGGCAACGAGCCGACAGAGAAAATCGAGCAGCAATTCGGTCAGCGTGCGAAACGCCTCTTCGGCGTCGGCCCCGGCCATGCTGTCGGCCAGACGGTGCAAAGCCGGAATGTCCAGGCGCGGCAACTCGCCGAGCCGCTCGATGAGCCCGCGATAGAGCGCCAGCCCGTCGGCATCGGCCAGTTCGAGCGCGCGCCCGATCGACCCGTCGCCGAGCCGCGCCAGTGCCGCGGCATCCGTCGCCCACACCGCCGGACGATGCTGGCGCATCAGCGTCACCACCTCTTCCTCGGCCAGCGGCTGAAGCGCCAGCTTGCGGCAGCGCGAGCGGATGGTCGGCAGCAGCCGGCCCGGCGCATGACAGATCAGCAGCAGCAGGGCGCGGCGCGGCGGTTCTTCGAGCACTTTGAGCAAGGCGTTCGCGGCATTACGGTTCATCTCGTCCGCACTATCGACGATGACGACGCGCCAGCCGCCTTCCGCCGGGGTCAGCCGCAGGAATCCGGCGACCGCGCGGACATCATCGACGACGATTTCGCCACGCAGCTTCTTGCGCTTGGGGTCCCAGCCGCGCTCGACCGTCAGCAGATCGGCGTGGCCGCCGGCGCTGATTCGCCGCGCCACCGGGTGTTCCGGATCAAGCGCCAGGGTCGAAGCTGGTGCGGGGCCGCCGAACAAGCCCGCCTCGCCCTGTTCGGCGCGGGCCAGCAACCAGCGCGCAAAGCGGAAAGCGAGCGTCGCCTTGCCGATGCCGCGCGGGCCGCCCAGCATCACGGCATGCGGCAGCCGCCCGCTTTCGGCGGCCTGAAGCAGCGCCTGCTCAGCCGGGCCATGCCCGATCAGCGCCGGATTGCGCCGCGGCGCCAGCGGGTCAAGATCGGGGAAATCGTCGGTGTCAGTCAAGGGGCGATGCGAGCCAGGGCTGAAGGAAAGGGCGACGTCAGTCTCTCACGCCGCCATCCGGCATGCCTACCGCAATTTCCAGT
This sequence comes from Aliidongia sp., assembly GCA_034665905.1. Lineage (GTDB taxonomy): Bacteria > Pseudomonadota > Alphaproteobacteria > ATCC43930 > CGMCC-115725 > JAXDMU01. The sequence continues at coordinate 1,839 of JAXDMU010000426.1, forward strand.
CTTCGACCCAATAGCTAATCGGGATCATATGTCCGGTCGGCTCGACCCCGGTCATCGCGGCCGGCAGGATATATTCCTGCGGCACGAAGGCGACCGGTAATGCGGGCAATTCGTCGGCATAGATCTGCTGGGCGCGCCGCCACAGCAGCAGCCGCCTGCCCGGTGCCATTTCCCTGGCCAGGGCGGCGACCACCTTGTTCATCTCGTCATTGTCGAAGCCGGGGAAATTGAAACCGCGAAACTCGTTCTCGGCACTGGGAATCCCCGATTTTCCATAGACCGGCTCCAGCAGGAATTCCGGCACATTCGTCCAGGTGTAAAAGGCCAGATCGAACTGCCGCTTCGGGAGAGTTTCGCTCATGCGGCGATCTTCGAACGTAATATCGACACCGGCATCGTGCCATTGATCTCGAATTTTTTCGACGATTCGGCGGGTGAGGGCGAAATCAAGCTGTGCGGCGAGGCGAAAGGCGAGTCGCCTTCCCTGTGGATCGACCCGAATCCCATCGGCGCCACGGGCGAACCCTGCCGAATCGAACAACAAGGCGGCCTGGGGCGGATCGTAAGGCGCCAAGGGCAAGGTCGGATCGAAATTGGGCGACGCCGGCGGCAGAAAGCTGCGCGGCGCCTCGCCCATGGTCCGCCGGTCACGCCCTTCGATCGCGATCGGCCGATCGAGACTAAGCAACAGCGCTTTGCGGATGCGCTTGTCGCGCAGGATGTCGTTGCTCAGATTGATGTCGATGTGCTCGTAATTCAGCGTCGGCTTGTAGATGAAGTTGTAGGCGGAGTTCTTGTCCTGAGCCTCCAGGCGATAGACGCCGCCAAGATCACTCCCCGTCTCGCCCGCGAACATGTCGATCCTGCCCGCGACAAGTTCGACGCCGGCCGCCGCGAGATCGGTGAATTGCCGCAATTCAATCCGGTCGAAATGGGGTTGCTTGCCGGCCCAACGCGGATTTCTGACCAAAACGATCTCGTTCGGATCGACCGATGCGACACGGTACGGACCATAAGACAGCCCGATTGCGGTCGGATCGGTCGTGTAGCGCGAATGCGCCCGGTAATCGGCGGGCGTTACCGCTGACTCGAATGCCGCCTTTTCGAGATGGGCCGGCAGGAGGAAAAGATCCTCCATGCGGTTATAATCGAACCGAACGCTTGAGACGCGCAGCGTGAAATGATGATCGTCCTGGGCCACCGCATCGAGAATGTTCGACAATGCCGCAGCACCTCGACCGAGCTTATGCGCAACCGCGATACCGAACAGGACATCGGCACTGGTCACCGGCACGCCGTCATCCCAGGCAAGGTCGGGGGCGAGTTCAAAGGTGACGTCGATGCCTCTGCTGCCA
>JAXDMU010000427.1:0-4336 GCA_034665905.1 Aliidongia sp.
ATTCTTTAATTCATAGATTGGAATTATTCCAACAAAGAATAGAATAATTCTAATCTATGAGATTCACATGATTAATTCATTACATGGCATAAAATTTATTGACATAAAAATATTATGTAGAGTAAGAGCACGCTACGTGATGGCAGATGGATATTCAATGGCTTTCTCTTATCCTAAGATACGAGAATTGTCTTGACCTGCTCTCGCTGAATTCATTCGTAGTTAACTAAAATACCGTTGATCAACCGGAGTATTTTTATGCGTGCGCCATTCATGTCAATTTCATTGAGCACTCTGTTTCTATGGACTGTCGCACTGCCGGCCTTTTCGGCGAGCAATGATTCGAAATGGTTGGAGCCGGAGAAGGACCAACTGCTGAATCAGCGGGGGGCGCTGCCGTTTTATCCACACCGCGCCAATACGACCGACAACCATCTGCTGCCGGCCGACGCATTCGACAGTGCTGAGGATGTGTGCAGCGCCTGCCACACGGATATTTATGCGCAATGGCGGTCGTCGATCATGTCGCGATCATGGGACGATCCGATCTACCGGGCTCTGCTGAAGCAGGCGAGCGAGGCGACCGGCGGCAAGATCGACAATTTCTGCACCGGCTGCCACACCCCGATCGGCCTGACGACCGGGCAGATTACGCCGGCGCTGGATCGCGAACCGCTTGAAAAGACTGCGGCCGAGCACCCGCTGCCGGGGGTCGATTGCGAGTCCTGCCACAATATTTCCGCGCGAACCGGCCAGGATAACGGCGCCTATGTGCTGACGCCGATGAAGGACGGCAAGCCGACCAAATTCGGCCCGTACAAAGATGCCGTCTCGCCTTATCACGAAACCGTTTACTCAGAACTGCATACCCGTTCGGATTTTTGCAGCGTCTGCCACAACGTCACCCATCCGTTCACCAACACGGCGATCGAACGCAGTTACGACGAATGGCACGACAGCGAGTACTCGGTGAAGGGTGTAGAGTGCCAGAGCTGCCATATGCCGGATTCTTCTGGCAAGGCCGCGATCATGGGGCCGAACCGGGATCACGTTGCGACGCATTATTTCAACGGCGGCAACGTCACCATGCTGAATCATTTCGACCAGCCGGAGAATGCCCAGCGCTCGCGCGATCTTCTGAAGAGTGCTGCGACTATCGAGTTCGTCGACATGCCGATCCTGGTCGCCGGCAAGGACGCCACCATCAAGGTCAAGGTCACGAACAAGGGGGCCGGACACAAACTGCCATCGGGCTTTCCGGAAGGCCGCGAAATGTGGATCGATTTCACGGTGACCGACGCCAAAGGGGCGGTGGTGTACCGATCCGGTGCGGTGAAAAACGGCCAGACCGAACCGGGCACTCAGAATTACAAAGTGTATCTGGGCGACGCCGAGAATCATGAGGTCGCGACCGAGGTCTGGAAGATCACGCATATCATCGCCGATACACGGATACTGCCCGGTGGTTCGGATATCCGAAATTTCGTCGTCGCCGTCCCCGCGACGGCCAAGGGACCGTTCTCGGTCGAGGCCAAGCTCAATTACTGGTCATTCTCGCAGGCGCTGGTGGATGAGTTGCTGGGCCCCGGCAAGCTGCCGGTGGAAATCGTCACGATGGCGTCGGTCGGAACCAAGATCGCGCTCGGGCCGTCGCCGATTCGTCTGGCACGGGCCTCGGTGACGGCGCCGGGCGACACCTCCGGCCGATAGTTGCCACCGGCCAACCGCCATGGTCTCGACCATGGCGGTTGGATCATTTGCCTGCGGCCGGTTTCGGCGTCCGGCGGACAAGCATTGCGGTCGCATGGTCCCGGAAGCGGATCGTCTGGAACGGGCGGAACCCGTTTTTTGACGCAACGCGGAGCGACGCGGTGTTGGCCGGGTCGATCAGGCACACCGAGCGCTCGATTTCGGACTTGGTGTCCAGCCAGGCCAGGGCCGCCGCCAGCGCCTCGGTGGCGAAGCCCCTTCCATGCGCCCAGGACGCCAGCACCCAGCCGGCTTCCGGCAGGCCGATGATCGGCGGCTCGATCTCCCGGCGGAAATCGGCGAAGCCCAGATCGCCGACGAAGCGATCGGTGCCTTTCTCGCGAATCGCCCAATAGCCGTAGCCGAGCAACGGCCAAAGCCCGCGATAGCGCAGCAGCCGCATCCAGCTATCCTGCCGACTGAATGGCTGCCCGCCGATATGGCGGACGATTTCGGGGTCCGCCCACATCGCCGCGAGCGGCCCGAAATCCGCGACCCGGTGGCGATCCAGGATCAGGCGGCTCGTCTCGATCCGTGCCGGCGGTACTTCGTCCTCTTCCGTCATCTCATCCATCCCGCCGTCACACGGAAAACAGATAGGCGGCGAGGAGCCGCTTGGTTTCGTCGATCACCCGGCGCCGATCAGCCGGGTCGGGTTGCTCGAACGCAAAGCCGAGCAGGCGGTCGCCGGTTTCGGTCGCGATTCTGAGCTTCCAATCCAGACCCGAGGGCGTGCCGAGGCCCAACCCTTCGGACATGAACCACCGGACCAGCGAGGCACCGCCGGCCTCGGGCGAGGCGTAGGCATCGCGGGCAGGGCGGCTGACATAGCGCCCGCTGCCGGCTGTGCCGTAGGCCACGGTGACGAAATCCGGATTGGCTTCGAGATAAAGATAGAACGCCTCGATCACCGCACCCAGCAGCGCCGCGCCGTCCGTCGGTGCGGCGGTGGCCAGCCGTTCGGCGAGGCCCTTCTGAAACGCCTCCATATGGCGGGCGGCGACCGCATCGACGATCGCCTGCTTGTCCGGGAAAAACCGGTAGAGTGCGCCGACCGAAACCCCGGCCTCGGCCGCGATCATCGCCGTGGTGACATCGCCCAGCGCCACGCCGCGGCCGAGCAGGGCGGCGGCACCGGCCAGGATGCGCTGCACCGTTTCCTGGCTGCGTTCTTGCACCGGGCTGCGGCGCGCGCGCGCGCCTTTCGGCGGATTTGTCGCATCCTCGGAAGCCATCATCCGCAAGGGTTTAGCGCGCTTTGCCCAAACGCTCAATTGACAAGATCGGTCGCCCGTCGGATAAACACGAACATGACGTCGTGTTTTGTTTTGGCACCAAGCGCTGGAGAATAAGAATGGCTGTTCCGCTGCATCAGGTGATTCGGGTTGGGGCCTATGTCGTCAAGCAGCATTTGCGGGGCGCCAAGCGCTATCCGCTGGTGCTGATGCTGGAACCGTTGTTCCGCTGCAACCTTGCGTGCGCCGGCTGCGGCAAGATCGATTACCCCGACGAGATCCTCAATCAACGCCTGTCGGTCGAGGATTGCCTGGGGGCGGTCGATGAATGCGGCGCCCCGGTCGTCGCCATCGCTGGTGGCGAACCGTTGCTGCACAAGGATATGCCGCGCATCGTCCAGGGCATGATCGCGCGCAAGAAATTCGTCTATCTCTGCACTAACGCCCTGCTGCTGGAAAAGAAGATGGACGATTACCGGCCGAACCCGTTCTTTGCCTGGGATGTCCATCTCGACGGCGACCAGGAGATGCACGACAAATCCGTCTGCCAGGACGGGGTCTACGACCGCGCTGTCGCGGCGATCCGCAAGGCCAAGGAGCGGGGGTTCCGCGTCTGCATCAACACGACGCTGTTCGACAATGCGAAAGCGGATCGCGTCGCCGCGTTCTTCGACGAGGTCAAGGCGATGGGCGTCGATGGCATCATGGTCTCGCCCGGCTACGCCTATGAGCGCGCGCCCGATCAGCAGCATTTCCTCAACCGGCAAAAGACCAAGCAACTGTTCCGCGACATCTTCAAACTGGGAAAAGGCCGGGGCTGGCAGTTCAACCAGTCCTCGCTCTTCATGAATTTCCTGGCGGGCAACGAGACCTATAAATGCACCCCCTGGGGCAAGCCGGCCCGCACCGTGTTCGGTTGGCAGCGGCCGTGCTATCTGCTGGGCGAGGGCTATGCCAAAAACTATCGTGAGTTGATGGACACGACCGACTGGGACAAATACGGCACCGGCGCTTATGAAAAATGTGCCGATTGCATGGTTCATTCCGGCTACGAGGCGACCGCCGTGGTCGATGCCGTGCGCCACCCCTTCAAGGTCGCGGCGGTAGCGCTGCGCGGGCCGAAGCTCGACGGTGCAATGGCGCCGGAAATCCCGCTCGATCGGCAGCGTCCGGCGGACTACGTCTTCTCACGCCATGTCCAGGATGCGGTGGCGGAGATTCATGAGCGCAAGAAGGCTGGTTGAAAGGTAGGCGCTCCGGCGATGCCAGTGCGATGATCGCGGCGAGTGTGGCATCTGCAGCTAAAGAAATGCGCAAAATCCTACGCCACCGGCTGGTGAAACGGTGGCGGC
>JAXDMU010000428.1:0-12656 GCA_034665905.1 Aliidongia sp.
AGCTGACGACCGTGCCCTGCGTATCCAGCGTGAAGACCGCATAGTCCTCGACTTCGTTGAGCAGCACCTGGAGGCTTGCTTCGCCGTCCCGGCACGCCCGCTCCGCCAGCCCGCGTCCGGCGTGGGCGCGTCGGACCACCCAACCCGCAGCAGCAGCGAGCAGCGTGCCCAGCACAACGTCGACTATCCAAAGAGCCTGGATCTGACTGGGGTGAATTACCGTGCTTGCGTTGTGCAGATAGCCGGTCGCTCCGATGAGTAATACGCTCAGAAGGGTAGATATGAACGCGATTCGGGCCGTCCAGATCGACCAGAGTGAGGTCTTCATTTTCCACCACAACGATAATCTTGATTAAATTTCTGACATTATTCAGCAATGTCGGAAATAAAAATTTGGCTTTTATTGCCACATTTTTAACGTTACGTTGAGGTATATTCTCACTTAATGAAGAAATTATTACGCTCGCCACCTGAATTACGCGAGTCATGACGCCGCGGTCGACTCACAGAGTAGCGCCGGTTAACTCAACAACATCAACATACTTGGCAGAATTCAGGGGCTGGGGCGACAGGGCGCCCTGGCGGCGCCCGTCCACCTCAGGCCGCGCGGCCTGCCCCTCCTGCTGGTCTCACGCGCCGTTGAGGCGGGTCGCGATCGCCCACCAGCCGGGGTGCGCGGCACCGATCGCCGCGGCGGCGGCCTGGGCAGCGGCATCGGTGGCGAAAAGCGCAAAGCAGGTCGCACCGCTGCCGCTCATCCGGGCCAGTAGCCGGCCGGGGGCGACATCAAGGGCAGCCAGTACATCGCCGATCGCGGGCCGCAGCCCGATCGCCGCCTCGGTCAGATCGTTGCCATGATCAAGCAGAATCGCCGCGAGTTCGATTGCATCGGCCGCGTGCGTCCTCAGCACGCCCTGCGGCCCTGCGCCGGCGGAGAAGCCGCCTTGTCTCGCGCGGAAGACGTGCGGCGTCGGCAGGCCGACGCCCGGATTGACCAGTACAATCGGGGCCGCGGGCACAGCGGGGGACGCACCGATCCGCTCGCCGATGCCTTCCAGGCGCGCCGTCCGGGCAGCGAGGCAGACTGGCACGTCGGAACCGAGTTTCAGCGCAAGGCGCGCGAGATCTTGCGGCGCGGGTGCCAGGCGCCACAACGCCGCCAAGGCTAGAAGCGCCGCCGCGGCATCGCTCGAGCCGCCGCCGATGCCCGAGGCGATCGGCAGGCGCTTGGTCAAGCGGAGAGCGGCATGCGCCGCGATTCCACCCTCCGCGGCCAACATGCGGGCCGCGCGCAGAACCAGATTTTCGACCGGATCGACCGCAAGCGTGGCACCGAACGGCCCGGCCATCGTCAGCGTCAGCCCCTCCCCCTCGCCGGCCTCGATCGTATCGCCGTATTCGGTGAAGGCGACGAGGCTGTCGAGCAGATGAAAGCCATCAGACCGCCGGCCGACCACCGCCAGCGTCAGGTTGAGCTTGGCCGCCGCGGCCCGCACCACATCCACCATTCGAGACCGCTCGCTCAGCCGCCGTGACCGGACACGGCGACGCCGGAACGCCGGACCTTGGGCGGATGGTCGAGTTTGCCCGCGATCGTCTTGGCCAGTTCGTCCGATGGGTGGAGATCGAGCACCCGGTGCCATTGCAGCCGCGCCTCGTCGCGCCGACCGCCTTGCCAATAGGCATCGCCCAGATGGTTGGTGATTTCTGGGTCCGCCGGCTCCAACTCGACCGCGCGTTCCAGCGTGGCCTGAGCGCTCTTGTACTCGCCCATCCGGTAATAGGCCCAGCCGAGGCTGTCCATGATGAAGCCGTCGGTCGGCCGGATATCGACCGCCATCTTGATCAATTTCAGCGCCTCGGGCAGGCGCTCGTTCCGATCAACCAGGGAATAGCCCAGATAGTTCAGCACCGACGGCTCGTTCGGCCGCAGCGTCAAGGTCTTGCGCAGATCGGCTTCGGCCTGTTTCCAGGCGCCCGAGCGCTCTTCAGCGATGCCACGGTCAAACAGAACGGCCCAGTCACGTGGCGAGACCTCGCCCCCGGTGCGCGCCATCGCAGCCGTGTAGGTGCCGACCGCTTGCGCGAAATCATTGTGAGCACGCTGGAGATCGCCCAGTTCAACCAGCGGCTCCGGCCGCTCCGGGCGCGCTTCGGCCATCGCCGCGAGTTCCGCCTCGGCCCCTTCCGTATCGCCGGCCTGATCGCGCAACGCCGCCTCACGCAGGCGCCCCGACCAGGTTAGCGGCGCAGCGGGATCAAGCGCGCGATAGATCGCCAGCGCTTCGGGCAGGCGATGCTGGGTTTCGAAAACATCGGCCAGCACCAGTTGGGCCAGCGGAAAATTCGGTTCCAGTTCAAGCGCCAGACGCACGCTCAGCAGTGCCACTTCCGGCGAGTCCGCCTGCCCGACCAGACTCGCCATGTCGAACATCGCCTCGGCCAGACCCTGGCGCGCATTGCCGATGATCCGCGGCGGCGGACCAGCGGCGGACACGCTGGGTACGACGCCGGAGGCGCCCTCGGTCTCGGCCGTGTAGCGTAGATAGAGGGCGCCGGCCTCTTCGGTCTGGCCCTGGCGCTCAAGGAAATTCCCGGCCAGTTCGACCAGACGAAGCGGCGCGCCGTTGCCTTTGCCCAGTGCCGCCCGGTAATTTTCCGCCGCCGACCCGGCGTTGCCGGTCAGATCCTGGACCAAGGCGGTCTGCAACGCCTTCAAGCCGGCCAAGGGCGGCGTCTGGGCGAATTCGTCGAATTGGGCGGCGGCCGCCTGGGCCTGATCGGGATTGGCGGCCATGGTCCAGGCGCGCGCGAACGTACCGGCGAAGCGGTAGAAGCCTTCCTTTGGCAGATGCTGGGCGGCATCCAACGCCGTGGCCCAATGCCCGGCCTTGACCTGCTCGACCGTCTGCACCAACTGCGCCAGACCGGCACCGTCAGGATCGGTCGCGGCCAGCGCGGCGGCCAGAGGACCGGCGACATCAAACCGGCCTTCCGTCACGGCCAGCACCAGAACGTGATTGGCGAGTTCCGGACTGTCGGGCGACCGGCGCAGCGCATCGCTGTAAAAGGCGAGTGCGGCCGCATAGTCCCGGCCGTCCTGCGCGACCCGCCCCGCCAGGAAGTCGCCGAGCGCGCTCATCCGGCTGCCGCCCGGAGCCGGGGGTAGATCAAGCTGGACGAGCGGACGACCGTCGCCCGCGTCGGCGCAACCGGCCAACATCAGCAAAGCCGGTATCGCGCCCAGTCCCACGCGCCATCCGGTTTTGCGCTTTTGGCTTGTTTTCCGCGTCGCGTTCATCAAGCTATCCTACCATCTTTGCCAACGGGCCGGCATTTGAAATTTAACCTATCGGCGGAATGCGACAGGATGGGATAATAACGGTTGCTTCCCGGTTCCGGCACCATCCGATTGATGTTTCTGCCGAGATTCTTTATGTCGCAGGGCGGTTGCCTCGGGAGTGCGAGACAAGAATGGACGGGGCGCCTGTGCTTGAAAAACTGCTGGCTTGGTACCTGGCGGCCGGGGCCGACGAGGCGATCGGCGATCTCGTCAATGACCGGTTCGCCGAAGAAGCGCTGCGCCGCCGCCCGCGGCCGGCGGCATCGCCTCCCACCGCTGTGGCGGCCCCGGCACCTCCAGCACTCGGGCCGGATTCGCCACCTGCCGCCATCGCCCAGGCACGCGCCGCCGCGGCCGCCGCGACCACGCTCGACGAATTGCGCGAAGCCGTCTGCGCCTTCGACGGCTGCACATTGCGCCGGACATCGACCAACACGGTGTTCGCCGACGGCGTCGCGCAATCGCGCATCATGTTCATCGGCGAGGCGCCCGGTGCCGACGAGGATCGCATCGGCCGGCCCTTCGTCGGCGCCTCCGGCCAGTTGCTCGACCGCATGCTGGCGACGATCGGGCTCGATCGCGCGCGAAACGCCTACATCACCAACGTGCTGTTCTGGCGCCCGCCAGGGAATCGGAAGCCGACCGAGGCGGAAATCGCAATCTGCCGCCCCTTTGTCGAGCGTCACATCGTGCTTCTCGATCCACTATTCATAGTATTGGTCGGCGGTACCGCCAGCGCCGCGCTATTGCCCGGAAGCGCTGGGATTACCAAGCTTCGCGGCCGATGGACATCGATCGCGGTTGACGGGCTGTCACGGCCTGTTCAAGCAATATCTATGTATCATCCGTCCTTTTTGCTACGTTCGCCCGAGCGAAAGCGGGAATCTTGGACAGATCTTCTTACTATTAGGTTAATATTGAAGGAAAACGGAATATAGGATAGGATCGATTGCAGTTATCTTGAAGTAATTGCGATATGAAAAATTCATATAAAATTTTGTGCTTGCATCTCGGCAGATTTTGTCCCAAATAGGCGGTTATGACTGGAGCACATAACGATGACCGTCCTCTCAGGACTTGGTCAGTGGTGATCCCTTTCGCCTTTTCGGTGAGTCTGGCCCTCGCTATATCCGGCCCCCCCGAAACGGCGTTTGCTGCCTCGGTATCTTCGTCCGAGCCAGCCACCACGTCCGCCCCGGCTTCCGCTGCCGGACTCGATGCACCCAACCTCCCGACCGTGCTGAGCACGCTCGATGCCTCGCGTTATGCCGCGATCTTCGCCCTTCAGGAAGAGGGCAACTGGAAGGCGGCCGATGGCCAGATCGACCAGCTGAAAGACAAGAGTTTGCTGGGCGAAGTGCTCGCCCAGCGCTACCTGGCCACGCGCTATCACGCGAGCTTCGCTGAAGCGCGCGACTGGCTGGAACATTACGCCGATCTGCCGCAGGCGCATGCCGTCTGGCAACTGGCCCGCAAGCGCGCGCCGGGCAAGAGCGTGCCGAAACCGGTTCCCGCGACCGAGCAGGTCGCCAGTCCGACCGATGGCGCGGATGACTTGGTGGAAATGTCCGGGCGCCCGCTGCCCGCCGAACCGCGTTTGATCGGGCTGGAAAGCCCCGCTCGCTATGAAGCCGGCCTCGCCGCTTGGCGTGCCAAAAAATGGGCGGAAGCGGCCAACGATTTCGAGTCCGTCACCCGCAACGGCACCACGGCCAGCTGGTATGTCGCGGCCAGCGCGTTCTGGGCGGCGCGCGCCCATCTGCGCCTTAAGGAACCGCAAAAGGTCAATGGCTGGCTCGCGACCGCGGCCGAGCAGCCTCGGACGTTCTACGGCATGCTGGCCCGGCGCCTGCTTGGCCTCTCCCCGGACTCGGATTTCGAACCGCAGCCGCTGTCCAAGGCCGAAGTGGCACAGCTTCAGGCCCTGCCCGGCGGACGGCGCGCGCTCGCCCTGGTCCAGGTCGGCGAGACCGATCGCGCTGAAGCGGAATTGCGCGCCCTCAGCACACGCGGCAACAAAAGCCTGGCTTCGGCCATCGTCGGTTTGGGGGATCTGGCCAACATGCCGGCGCTGTGCCTGGCACTCGGCCGCCAGCAAAGCCGCGACGACCCGCGCCAGATCGAATCCCAATATCCGGTACCGCGCTGGCGACCGCGCAACGGCTTCTCGGTCGATCGCGCGCTGCTGTTCGCGCTGATGATGCAGGAGAGCCGCTTCGATACCGAGGCGCAAAGCGGCTCCGGTGCCGCCGGCCTCATGCAATTGATGCCGGGCACGGCCAAATCGGTCGCGCGGCGCGCCGGCATCCCGCTGGGCAATGTCGCCGAACTGGTCGATCCGGTGCTCAATCTCAGCCTCGGCCAGGAATATGTGAAGCAACTGATCGGCCATCAGCAGATCAACGGCAATCTGATCCTGGTGCTCGCCACCTACAACAGCGGTACCGCACCGTTGACCAAGTGGCAGAACAAGCCGGAATATCAGAGCGACCCGCTGATGTTCATCGAATCGCTGCCGCGCGACACGACGAGGCTCTATGTCGAGCGCGTGCTGACCAACATGTGGATCTATCGCCAGCGCCTGGGCGAGGACGCCCCCGATCTGGAATCGCTTGCCGCCGGCCAATGGCCCGCCTATGTGTCGATGGACGCAGCGACCCAGGGATCCGCGCAACATGCCGAGACTCGATGACAGCCGACCGTTTCTTCCGGTCAATATCGCCGTCCTGACGGTATCCGACACCCGTACCGCCGCGGACGACAAATCCGGCGACACGCTGGCCGAATTGATCGCGCGCGACGGCCATCGCGTCGCCGCGCGCCTCATCCTGCGCGACGAGCAGGCGGTGATCGAGGCGCAGCTTCGGCACTGGATCACCGATCCGACAATCGATGTCGTGCTCTCGACCGGCGGCACCGGCGTCACCGGCCGCGACGTGACGCCCGAGGCGTTCGAGGCGGTCTTCGAAAAAACCATCCCCGGCTTCGGCGAAATCTTCCGCTGGCTCAGCTGGCAGAAGATCGGCACCTCGACCATCCAGTCGCGCGCGGTAGCCGGCGTGGCCGGCGGAACCTACCTCTTCGCCCTGCCCGGCTCGCCCAGCGCGTGCCGCGATGCGTGGGAGGAGATTTTGCGGCACCAACTCGATAACCGCTTCCAGCCATGCAATCTGGTCGAGTTGATGCCGAGGTTGCGGGAGCATTTGGGGTAATTGGGTAAGGGGATAGGGGCGCAATGGCAGTGCATGGCTATACCTGTCGAATCTAAATAAATCCGCCCTCATTGCTGATTTTAGCGCTCACAAAAACTCACCCATCAGCTTCAGAAAACCCTCCAGTTTGTCATGATGCACCCAGTGCCCGGCCCCCTCGAAGGTCTCGATCTTCGCGGTCGAGAAAAACCGGGCGCGGCCGTCGGTTTGCGGGTTCGAAGCCCAGCTTTCCTTGCCATAGACCAGCAGGGTCGGGCACGAGATGCACTGCCAGAGCTGTTCGGTGTCGGCCTGCGGGATGTCGTAGGGCGGCCAGACGCGCACGTAATTGTCGAATTTCCAGCTGTAGGTGCCGTCCTCATTCTGATTGACGCCGTGCTGGGTCAGGTGGCGCGCCTGATCGGGTGAGAGGTGCTTGTTTTCCTCCTGCATGCGCTTTACCGCCTCGTCGATCGAGGCGTAGCGGCGCGGCAGGCGGCCGGCCAGCCCGCGGGTCGCGTCGATCCATTTGGTCATGCGCTCCGCGATCGGCTGTGCCGCGCGTTCGGCGAGCATTTTTGGCGAGAGGCCGAGCCCCTCGATCGCGACCAGCTTGCGCACCTTGTCGGGATAAATACCGGTATAGCGCAGTGCGATATGGCCGCCCATCGAATGCGCCACGATTGTGACCGGCGCCAGTTCCTGCTGATGGATCAGTTGCGCCAGATCGTAGATGTAGCTGGACATGGTGTAATTGCCGTCCTGCGACCACTCGCTGTTGCCATGGCCGCGCAGATCGGGCGCGATCACATGCCAGTCGTGGCGCAATTGGGCGGCGACCCAATCCCAGTTGCGGCAATGATCCTGTCCACCATGCACCAGCAGCAGCGGCGGGGCGGTGGGATTGCCCCAATCGACGTAATGCAGCCGCAGCCGCTGCGAAAAATAGATCCGCGAGGTCGGACCCGGTGTGTTGTCGATCATGATCAGACTCTTTCGAGGCGGGAATCCCGCGATATCATGGCACTCGTTTGCGCCTCGGACCATGCCGAATCGGTGGGGATCGCGGTTTCGGCCCTTGATCCCCCCGGCCGTCGACGTCGGTAAACATGACGACGGCTTGCGGCTAAAACGGCCCGAACACCAAGACCGAGATCATCAACGCCACGACGCCGATCAGCATCGAAAGCCCGGCGGCGATGGCAGAGGACGTCTGCATCGCCTCTTCGGGCAGCAGCCGGCGCTCGTGCTCGCACCTCTCGATCGCGCGGCGGATCAGGCCGAAATTCTGGCGGGCTTTCGAGAACAGGTGGGCGTCCCGCCGCCTGTCGTCGCCATTGTCGAGGAAATTGAGCAGCCGGGGCAAGCTGGCTTCGGCCAGGATGCCGGATAGTTCGCTTTCCAGGCGTGTTCGCGTCGGCCGATGGCGGAAACGGTCGATCAACAGTTGCGCCTGGCGGCCGAATAGCTGGGCCAGCGCCGGCACTGCCGCCGGGCCGCGACTTTGCTGGAGTTGAGCCAACAGAAAAAGCGCGCCCAGCAGCCGCGCGGCTGGATCGGTGCCTCCCAGGGAAACCAGCGACGGTTCGTCGATCTGGTTGGAGTGGCGTGCCATATAGGCCGCGACGTGCCGGTCGATCGGCTGGACCAGGATGCGTTTCTCAGCCACTGCCAGTTCGAGCGCCGGCAGCAGATCGGCGAGTTGCAGCACGTGGCGGGATACGACGAAGGGGCTGAGGCAGGGCAGCGTCGGGTTGAGTTCATAGGCCAGCCGCTCGATGCCAAAGCCCGGCCGGTTGTCCTCCAGGATACGGCGAAGCCGGTCGAAATCATGCAATTGCGCCAGAAATTCCGATCGCCCGGACGGCTGGCGCTGGCACCAGAATTGCGGCAGGCGGGCGCGCAGAATCTCGGCGATCGGCTGCACGTCGCCATCGCCCAGCATCGCGGAGGCCAGCGCCGAGCCAAGCCCGTCGATTGCAACGGCAAGCGTGCGATAGCGAATCGGCGCCGCCGGATCGAGTGCGATCGCCACCCGCGCGACCAGCCGTATGTCCCGCGCGGCGCTGCCACCGGCGGCCGGATCCTCGCCATCGGCCAAGGCACGGCCGACACCGTCGATCAGAGTCTTATTGCCCAGCGAACGCTCCAGCCAGACTTGCAGCCCGTGGCTGCGCACAATGTGGGCTGCCCCATCGCCGCCGCGGGCCAGCGCACGCGCAACCATGCGGGCCGTGAAGCACGCTTCGTCCGCGATCTCGAACGGGCGCGTGGCCCGATGCGCCGGGGACGTCACCTTGGGTGTCAACCGCCGCCCTTCGAGCCACGCCTCGACATCCTTCAGCGTCCACCGTTCCTCCGGGTCATCAAGCAGCAACCCGCGCAGCAATTCGAGCATGGCCGGGCTGAGCCGGGCATCGCCGGCCAGGGCGTTGAATGAGCCGCGCCGGATCTTGTCCTCCAGCAGCGCCTCGTCCGTGCGGCTATGGCCGGCCGGCATGCCGTGCGAGAGGTGCAGACACAGGACGCCCAGTGCATAAAGATCGTCGGCCGCCGTACCGTTGCCGCGCGCGATCGTCAGGGTCGAAGCGCTTTCGATCGTCTCATAGGCGGAAGGCTGATGGGCAGCGGGCGGCGAGGCGATGCAATCGCCCAGCACGGCCACGCGGCGCGCCGTGTCGCGAAAGAAGATGTTCGTCGGACGGATGCCGCGATGGGTCATTCCTTCCACGCCCAGCGCGCGCAATCCCGCCAGCAGGCCGGTCAGAACGCGATCGACGACATCCTGTTCCGACCAAGGCGTAATCGGTTGATCGGCGACCGGGGCGAGCGAGCCGCCGGCCGGGCGTTCGTAGATGATCGCCAGGCAACGCTGCCCGGCCGGCGGCCAATCGATCACGCCGTAATCGACCGGCGTCAGGACATGGGCATGCTTGGCCATGCGAGACAGGCCAAGTGCCACGCCTCGCACGGGATGACCCAGATCGGGTACCAGCGCGAAAAAACTCGTCCCAACGGAACGCTGATCTTCGACCGCATAGGCCGCAGCCGCAGGCGCGCGCAGTTCGGTCAGCGGCGTGTCGAGCAGGATGTCCCACCGGTCCCGCAACCGAACCGCGGCGGGCCGGGGCATCACGGCACCCGCCATCGCTGATAACCCAATCGCCATCGATTCTCGCCTGCCGCTGCCGGATGAGTCGATCCGGTTTAGGAGAATAACTCAGTTGGCGAAAGGATCCCTTACAAGAATCGTATCGTCGCGTTCCGGGCTGGTCGAGAGCAGCGCCAGCGGCGCCTCGATCAATTCCTCGATCCGGCGGATATATTTGACGGCGGAGGCCGGCAGATCGGCCCAGGACCGTGCGCCGCGCGTGCTTTCGGACCAGCCGGCGAAGCTTTCATAGATCGGTTCGATCGGCGCGTCGGCGGTCAGACCCGGCGGCATGCGCTGCCAGATTTCGCCACGATAGCGATAGCCGGTGCAGACCTTGAGTTCGTCCAGCCCGTCCAGCACATCGAGCTTGGTCAGCGCGATGCCATCGATGCCGCCGACCTTGATCGCCTGCCGGACCAGCACCGCGTCGAACCAGCCGCACCGCCGCTTGCGCCCGGTTACGGTGCCGAATTCCTGGCCGCGCTCACCCAGATGCTGGCCGGTCGCGTCGAACAGCTCGGTCGGAAACGGGCCGGCGCCGACACGGGTCGAATAGGCTTTGGCGATGCCCAGCACGTAGCCGATGGCCCGCGGCCCCACGCCCGACCCGGCGGCGGCCTGCCCGGCCAGCGTGTTCGACGAGGTGACGTAAGGATACGTCCCGTGATCGACATCCAGCATCACCGCCTGCGCGCCCTCGAACAGAATGCGCCGGCCATCGCGCTTGGCCTCGTCGAGGATCTGCCAGACCGAGCAGGCGTAAGGCAGGATCTGCGGTGCAATCGCGAGCAGGCTGTCGATCAGCCCTTGCCGATCAATCTCGGCCTCGCCCAGGCCACGCAGAAGGGCATTGTGATGTTGCAGCAGCAGATCGACCTTGCCGCCCAGCGTCGCCGGTTCGGCCAGATCGCAAACGCGGATCGCGCGGCGGCCGACCTTGTCCTCATAGGCCGGGCCGATGCCGCGGCCGGTCGTGCCGATCTTCTGATCGCCCCGCGCCGCCTCGCGCGCCCGGTCGAGCGCGCCGTGCAACGGCAGGATCAGGGCGGCGTTCTCGGCGAGCTTCAGCGTATCGGGTGTAATCTCGACGCCCTTTTCGCGAATGCCCTCGATTTCCTTGACCAGATGCCAGGGATCGACGACCACGCCGCTGCCGATGATCGACAATTTATTGGGCCGAACCACGCCCGACGGCAAAAGGCTCAGCTTGTAGGTCGTCTCGCCGATGACCAGCGTATGGCCGGCATTGTGCCCGCCCTGGAAACGGACCACGATCTCGGCACGGTTGGACAGCCAATCGACGAGCTTGCCCTTGCCTTCGTCGCCCCATTGGGCGCCGATAACGGCGACATTGGCCATGCCGGAATTCCTCGCAAAAACGTGAAGCGCCCAAAATGGCACCGTGATCGCCGCCCGGCAAGCGGCCGTGGCGCAGAGCCGTTCTGTTACAGGGCGACGGGCGCGCCGTCGCTCCAGGCGTGGCTGCACAACAGCCTGCGGGCTTCATCGAGCGGTGCCGCGGCCGGTGCCAGACCGGCAAGCGTGATCCAGCCTTCGATCCGCAGCCGCTGCCCGACCGGCCGTGGCGTGCCATGCGGCAAATAGACCCGAAGCGCCGTGGCGGCCTGCGGAACCGCACGAATCACGGTGTCGGCGTAAAGGGTGAAGCCGGTTGCGGGTTCCGGTGGCCTTGCCGCTCGTTGCGCCGGCACATGATCTCTGCCGGCATCACCGCCGGCCAGATAACGTCCGCCGCGACCGAGTTCGCCACGAATGCCGCGGGCGAAAATCGTGAAGCTCACGCCGGTATGATATTCGAACCCGCGATTTTCCACCGGATCGATGGTGAGGGACAAGTCGGGATTGGCTGCCGTAATTCGCCCGACGATCTCAGCAAGCCATGCCATTTCCGCCGCCGCAGCACTCGGCAGCGCGATCTGCGCCATCAGCTCAAGCGCACGCGCCGCCGGCCCGGCCGCCGCCATCAACCGGCCGAGCACGCCCGCGACCGGCCCGCCGATCTCGTCGATCGCCGCAGCATCCTTGCGATCAAGCGCTGCGCGCAGGGCGGCCGCCCTCGCCGCATCAACATTCATCTCGGACAGAATCTGCGGCACCAAGGGCGGCAGCGTCAGATCGACCGACAGCCCGAAAATGCCAACGGCGCCTAGCCCCTCGGCGGCAAGACTCACCATCTCGGCGTCGGCGGCGGCCGATTCGGAGCCGATCAGTTCGGCGCCGATCTGACCGAATTGCCGCTCGGGCCGCAATTGGGTCCCGCGCACGCGCAGCACCTGTCCCGCATAGGATAACCGCAGCGGCCGGGGCAGCTTCGTCAGACGCGTCGTGGCGATCCGCGCGATTTGCAGCGTCATGTCGGCTCGCACGCCGATCATGCGCTGTGAAATCGGATCCATCAGGCGGAACGTATCCTGCGCCATGGCGGCACCCGGCCCGTCGAGCAAACTCGTCTCGAACTCGACCAATGGCGGCTTGACCCGCTCGAAGCCATGGCTGCCGAGCACCGCCATCAGGCGTTCCACGATCTGCGCCTCGATTTGCGCTTCGGGCGGCAGAATATCGCGAAACCCCGAAGGCAGCAGCGCCGGATGAAGAGTATCGTTCATAGCTACCGGGATACCGGTTTTGTGACAGCAGGGCAACGAGAAAGCCGTCGAACCGGTTGTTTCGCTTCTAAAACTTGAGTCCCTTGACCTGGACGACATGGGGAAGCGCTCGGACCTGATCGAGGACCGCGTCGTTCAAAGGCTGATCGACCTGAATCAGGGCTACGGCCCCCTGCTCGGGGCCGAGCCGGCCTAGATGAAATGTGGCGATGTTGATCCCAGCATCGCCCAGGCTCCGGCCGAGATTGCCGATGAAACCCGGCTTGTCCTGATTGCGCACGAGCAGAACATGCGGCCCCAGTTCCGCCTCCATCGCGATGCCCTCGATCTCGACCAGACGC
>JAXDMU010000429.1:0-6811 GCA_034665905.1 Aliidongia sp.
AGCTGGCACCCCCGGCACCGCCGGGCGAGGTGCAGGCCAGCGCCAGCCGCTCGACCCGGTGGGGATGGCGCAACGCCAACTCCTGCGCGACCATGCCGCCGAACGAGATGCCCAACACCCGTGCCGATGTCCAACCGACCACCGTCATTAGTGCTGCGGCATCGTCGGCATAATCCGCCATGCTGTACGGGTAATCCGGCTTGCTTGATCGACCGAAGCCGCGCTGGTCATAGGCCAGCAGGGTGAACCGCCCGACGAGCGGGCCGTCCTGAACGCCCGGCCGGCGCCGCAGATCGCCCCCGGTCCCGGAAATCACCAGAAGCTTCGGTCCGGTGCCCGCCATTTCGTAATAAAGTTCGATCCCTTCCATCTCCGAAACGCTCATATCATGGCTTCCTTCCGGTCCAGACCGCGCTGGCCGGGCCGAGCGGTACGGTGCTGAGGCTCATCTTGGCGCTGGCATCTTTGACCTGACGGGCGTAGGCCACATAAATCAGCGTGTCATTGCCGCGATCATAGATCCGCCGGATGGCGATCGATTTGAAAATCAGGCTGGTGCGTTCGGAAAATACTTCCTCGCCGGCCTTGGAACTGTCGATATTGCCAACCGTGATCGTGCCGGTCTGCCGGCACGCGATCGACGTATTGGATGGGTCTTCGAACCAGTTTCCCTTGCTCAGCCGGTCGATCACGCTGCGGTCGAAATGGGTGAAGTGGCAGGTGACGCCTTGCACTTTGGGATCCGGCACCGCCTCAACGATGATGCTGTTGCCCGTCCAGTCGTTGCGAAAGCTGCCGACTTCATCGGCCGCCAGCGCAGCCGGGGTGCACGCTAAAAATATCGCCAGCGCGCGTGGAACCAAACCCCTCATAATGTTCTCCTACAAGATGTAGATCTTGTTCTATAATTCTCGCCGCCCGCTTCCGTGACTCGTTGTTGGAACGATTGTAACTCTGCCCCGTTTGTAAATAAATTTTATGCCTTATGCGGCATACAAAACCAAGCGGTTACAAAGAAATCGGAGTGTACACGACAGGAGCGAAGCGATGCAGTGCGATCGAAGCAGTACGGTGGCCGCCCAGGATCTCAACGCCTTTCTTGATGGTCGCCTCGACAGCGCTGCCAGCGACCGAGTCGCAGCACGGGTGCGGCATGACCCCGCAGCCGCCGACCGGCTCCGGGCCTACCGGTTCCAGAATGCCGGTCTGGCCGCGCTTTATGGTCCGGTGGCGGCCGAGCCTGTACCGTTTCGCCTGACACATCTTGTGAATGACGCGGCGGCAACCGAGGCGAACGCGGCGTAAGGGGCCTCGCGCCACCTCGGATATCCGGCCGAGTCCGCCGCGTTTACACCCCGACGCGATCCCCCGCTGCTGCAAGCGCTGCCGCGCGCGCGGTTCGGCTGCCGGCGGTCGAACGCTGCTGCTGGCGTGGCTTGCCCGATTCGGTGCCGGTCATCAGCCGGCGCAGTGCCTCGCGGCCCCGTGACAGGCGCGAGCGCACGGTGCCCAGCGGCACGCCGGTGATCTCGGCGACCGCTTCGTAACGCAGCCCCTCCAGACCGACCAACAACACGACTTGCCGCTGCTCCTCGGGTAGCTTCGCCAGCGCGCGCTCCAGATCGCGCAACTCGATCCGCGCGAATTGGTTGGATGCCGCGACCAATCCGGGCGCCGCCTCGTCGGCCCGCACGCACACGCCTTCGCGCATCCATCGGCGTACCCGATTGACATGCTGATTATGTAGGATAGTAAAGAGCCAAGCGCGCAGATCCGTTCCTTCCTGCCATAAATGGACTTTGGCGAGCGCGCGTGTCAGGCAGTCTTGAACCAAGTCGTCTGCCGCCGACGGATCCCGGGTCAATGCACGGGCGTACCGGCGCAAACGCGGAATTTCCTGTTCAATGCGGTGAAACAGCTCATTCATTGCCTCATCTCCTGGCGTGGCATCCTGCTAAAGGCGCATCGCACCAACTCTTGACCCGGCGCGTTGCCGGACGAACCATAGGGCGAGGCTGTAATCGAAGAATGTCATCCCTACGCGTTTTGTGTAATGTTTTGTAACGTCGCGTAAAGCCACCCTTACCGAACCGAGGCACCTCGAGCGCGGAACGTGCTCACACCGGGATATCAGGCGGCTATGGAACTCTGGCAAACTGGGCAAAATCGGGCGATGAAGGCCAAAGACCATATTCTGATTGTCGACGATCACGCCGACATCCGCGAGATGGTGCAAAACTACCTCGAAGGAGAGGGTTTTCGCGTGAGCGCCGCCCATGACGGTCATTCGATGCGCCGGATCATGGCGCAAGGGCCGGTCGATCTGGTGCTGCTCGACCTGATTCTGCCGGGCGAGGACGGCTTGACACTGGCCCGGAATCTTCGAGTCGGCTCCGATGTCGGTATCATCATCCTGACCGGACGGGGCGAAACGGTCGATCGGATCGTTGGTCTCGAAATGGGCGCCGACGACTATCTACCCAAGCCCTTTCATTTGCGCGAATTGCTGGCGCGGGTGAAAAGCGTGCTGCGCCGCGCGTCGGCGCGCGTCGACTCGGTGCAGGAGCGGCCGAGCAGCGCCCGCTTCCAGGGCTGGCAGCTCGATCTGACGGCACGCGAGCTGACCTCACCGCGCGGTGAGGTCGTGCGGTTGACGACCGGCGAGTTCGACCTGCTCGCTGCCTTCGTGAGCAACGCCAATCAGGTGTTGAGCCGCGACCGGTTGCTCGATCTCGCCCGCAATCGCGAATCCGGGCCGTTCGACCGCACGATTGATGTCCAGGTCGGCCGGCTGCGCCGCAAGCTTGAGGACGATCCGCAGCAACCCACGCTGATCAAGACGGTGCGCGGCAGCGGCTATATGTTCGCCGCCCAGATCGAAATGGGCTGATCCCTGCCGGGCGGGCTGGGCACCCCCTTGGTCCCGGCATAAGCGATTCGACCGCGATTTTGCTAGTGTCCCGGCTGTTGTCGGCTCGATCGTGCCGGCCGTCAATTGGCATGGGCAGATGAGTTACGCCGTCAAGGAGATCTTTTTGACTTTGCAGGGCGAAGGCGCGCGGGCCGGTCGGGCCGCCGTGTTTTGCCGTTTTGCCGGCTGCAATCTGTGGTCCGGGCGCGAGGCCGACCGTGGCGTGGCCCAGTGCCGGTTCTGCGATACCGATTTCGTCGGCACCGACGGGGTGGGCGGCGGGCGTTTTGCCGCGGCGACCGATCTCGCCGCTGCCGTGGCGCGCTGCTGGGGTGCGGCATCCGACCCGCGCTATGTCGTCTGCACCGGCGGCGAACCGCTGCTTCAACTCGATGCGGCGCTGATCGACGCGTTGCATGCCGAGGGTTTCGAGATCGCGGTCGAGACCAATGGCACGATCGCCCCGCCCGCTGGTCTTGATTGGATCTGCGTCAGTCCCAAGGCGGGCAACCTGCTGCTCGCGACCGAAGGCCATGAACTCAAGCTGGTCTTCCCGCAGGACGGCCTCGATCCGGCAAGCTTGGCGGCGCTCGCTTTCGAGAATTTCTTCCTGCAACCGATGGATGGGCCGGATCGCCTCGAAAATACCGGTGCCGCGGTCGCCTATTGCCTGGCGCATCCGCGCTGGCGCCTCTCCTTGCAGACCCACAAGCTGATCGGGATACCTTAGAGTTGGACTACCAGATCGAGATCACCAAGGAATTCCGGTTCGACGCCGCGCATTGCCTGCCGGCGCTGCCGGTCGGGCATCCCTATACGCGGCTGCACGGCCATTCCTTCCGTGCCGCGGTGACGGTGAGCGGCACGCCGCTGCCCGGTCTCGACTGGATCGCCGATTTCGGCGAGATCGACCGAATCCTGGCCGAGATTCGCGACACGCTCGATCATCATACCCTGAACGACATTCCGGGGCTGGCCAACCCGACGTTGGAGGCCATCGCCCGCTGGATTTTCGAGCGCGTCGCCGCGGCATTGCCGGGGGCGGTCCAAGTGGCGCTCTATCGCGATTCGATCGGCGAGTCCTGCACGATCCGCCCGCGCGCTGCCTGAGCGTCAAGCGTCCCATTGACAAGTGCCGCGCCGCGGTTGACGGTGACGGCCATATCCCAGGGGAGCCCCGACAGGGGGCTGAGATACCGCCGGCCCGGATTTCCGGGCAGTGCGGGAACCCGCTGAACCTGATCCGGGTCGTGCCGGCGGAGGGACGGGAAGCGATCGCGGCACCGCCCGCAATCCTTCTCCGATTTCCGCTTGCGATCCGGCCGCAAATCTGGAGATCGATCATGCCCGAAGGCACTGTCGCAAAGCCTTTCACCGTTTCGACCGGAAAACTGCCCGCCTCGCGCAAGATCCATGTCGCCGGCGCGCGCTTTCCCGAGATCCGCGTCGCCATGCGGGAGATCGACCTCGACCCGTCGGCCGGCGAGCCGCCGGTTCGGGTCTATGACCCGTCCGGCCCTTATTCCGATCCGGCGGCGACGATCGATATCGCGGCTGGGCTGAAGCCGCTGCGCCAGGCCTGGATTCTCGGCCGCGGCGATGTCGAGCCCTATGACGGCCGCGCGATCCGGCCCGAGGATAATGGGTTGAAACCCGGCGAGATCGGCAATATGCGGGAGTTTCCCGACACCGGCCGCCCGAAGCTGCGCGCCAAGCCGGGTGTCGCCGTAACACAACTGGCCTATGCCCGCGCCGGGATCGTCACCCAGGAAATGGAATATGTCGCAATCCGCGAGAATCTCGGCCGCGCGCAGCTCAAGGAAAAGCTCGCGCGCGACGGCGAGAGCTTCGGTGCCGAGATCCCGGATTTCGTCACCCCGGAATTCGTGCGCGACGAAGTGGCGCGCGGCCGGGCGATCATCCCGAACAACATCAACCATCCGGAATCCGAACCGATGATCATCGGCCGGAATTTCCTGGTCAAGATCAACGCCAATATCGGCAATTCCGCGGTCGCTTCCTCGATCGAGGAAGAGGTCGAGAAAATGGTCTGGGCCACGCGCTGGGGCACCGACACGGTGATGGACCTCTCGACCGGGCGCAACATCCACACCACGCGTGAATGGATCATCCGCAATTCGGCCGTGCCGATCGGCACCGTGCCGATCTATCAGGCGCTCGAAAAGGTCAATGGCAAGGCCGAAGACCTGACCTGGGAGATCTTCCGCGACACGCTGATCGAGCAATGCGAGCAGGGCGTCGATTACTTCACGATCCATGCCGGCGTGCGGCTCGCCTATATTCCGCTGACGGCGCGGCGGGTGACCGGCATCGTCTCGCGCGGCGGCTCGATCCTGGCGAAATGGTGCTTGGCGCATCACCAGGAGAATTTCCTCTATACTCATTTCGAGGAAATCTGCGAATTGCTGCGCGCCTATGACGTCAGCTTCTCGCTGGGCGACGGGTTGCGCCCCGGCTCGATCGCCGATGCCAACGACGCGGCGCAATTCGCCGAGTTGGAGACGTTGGGCGAGTTGACCCAGATCGCCTGGAAGCATGATGTCCAGGTCATGATCGAAGGCCCCGGCCACGTGCCGATGCACAAGATCAAAATCAATATGGAAAAGCAGCTGGCGGTGTGCGGCGAGGCACCGTTCTATACGCTGGGGCCACTCACGACCGATATCGCGCCCGGCTACGACCACATCACCAGCGGTATCGGGGCCGCGATGATCGGTTGGTTCGGCACCGCCATGCTGTGCTACGTGACGCCCAAGGAACATCTGGGCCTGCCCGACCGCGACGACGTCAAGGTTGGCGTCATCACCTACAAGCTCGCGGCCCACGCCGCCGACCTCGCCAAGGGCCACCCGGCCGCCCAGATGCGCGATGATGCGCTGAGCCGCGCGCGCTTCGAATTCCGCTGGCGCGACCAGTTCAACCTCTCGCTCGACCCGGAGACGGCGGAGAAATTCCACGACCAGACCCTGCCGGCCGAAGGCGCCAAGATCGCGCATTTCTGCTCAATGTGCGGGCCGAAATTCTGCTCGATGAAGATCACCCAGGAAATCCGCGACATTGCGCAGAAGGGCATGAACGAAATGTCGGAGAGTTTCTTGCGACACGGCGCGGAGATCTATCTGCCGGCGGTGCCGGGGGAGTGAGGTGTGGGGCGAGCGTGCGCGGAGTGGTACGCTCGCCAAGCCTGGGCGAACGAGCAAGCGGCCTTGCTGCGGGGCCGGCAAGCTGTCGGCCGCGCGAGATTTCACAGGCTGAGGGGCCAATCCTCTTGACTCAGTAAGGAAGATTCTTACGGTAAGGATATTCCTTACCGGAGTTGCCGCCGTGATCACGAGCAGACTAAGCAGCAAAGCGCAAACGACGGTCCCGCAGCCGGTGCGCGTGGCGCTCAGCTTGAACGAGGGCGACGAGATCGGCTACGTCATTGAGGCTGACCGCGTCTACATCACGCGGGTAACCCACGAACCGGCCGAAGATCCGTTCGGCACCTTCGGCGAATGGGCCAGCGAAGCGGACCGGAGGGCCTATGGCTCCCTTTAAGGTCTGGGACGTTGTCAAGCTGCCATTTCCCTATACCGATCGTCCGGTTCGCCAGCGCCGACCGGCGCTCGTTATTTCCGCGGGCGAAATGCTCGAAACCGCCGGACTGATATGGGTCATGATGATCACCAGCGCCGAAAATCGTGGGTGGGAATGCGATGTTCAGATTCAGGCGGAGGAGGCGGGATTGCCGGCCCCATCTGTTGTGCGCACCTGGAAGATAGCGTGCATCGACGCAAAGGATGCGGAATTGCTCGGTCGGATCAGGACTAAGAAACATCGTGAGCTTATTGCCAACAGCATCGAAACACGGTTCCGACACCTCAGTGATCTCGAACG
>JAXDMU010000430.1:0-3782 GCA_034665905.1 Aliidongia sp.
CCAGGGATGTCTCATAGAGCCATTCGGTTGCCAGCCCGACCAGCATCGCGGCAACAACCCCGCCCAAAAGTCCCGACCAGGTTTTGTTCGGGCTGATCCGGGTCGCCAGTTTCGGGCCGCCCACGCCACGCCCGACAGCATAAGCGGCAATATCGATACTCCAGACCAGCGTCAGAAGCCACAACACTGTCCGCAGTCCGGCCGGTTCGGCACGCAGCCAGACGAAGCCGATCGACGGCAGGATGATCCAGACCATGCCCAACGCGGTCCAGCCGGGCCGGAATCCGCGAAGGATCATCAGTGCCACGACACCGGCCAGCGCGATCAGCACCCCCGCCGTGACGGACACGAACCCGGCCGCGAGGACCGACGCCGCCGCGGCGCCGACCATAAGTGCCGTGTCGAGCGTGCTGTTCGTCCGGCCGATCAGCCGCCCCCACTCCCACGCCATGATGCCCGCGGCGAGTGCCGCCATCAGCCCTGTGGTGGATGGTCCGTACCACACGGCCGCCAGCGCCACCGGCACCATGACCAGTGCCGATAGAATCCGCCGGACGAGCGCAGGGCGCCCGGCCGCGGATGGGAGCGCTGAGCGCTCAGCGGGACGAGCCGGCCGAGGCACCGAACCGGCGTTCTCTGCCATGGAACTCGCGAATGGCGTCGGCCAGATCGGCCTTGGTGAAATCCGGCCAGAGCCGGTCAACGAACACCAGTTCGGAATAGGCGCATTGCCAAAGCAAGAAATTGCTGATGCGCTTTTCACCGCTGGTACGGATGATGAGATCCGGATCGGGCAGATCGGCGGTGAACAGATGGGCGGCGAACCGGGCCTCGTCGATCGTTGCCGGGTCGAGTTCGCCCCGCCGAACCTGCTCCGCCAGATCGCGCGCCGCGGTGGCGATCTCGTCACGGCCGCCATAGCTGAGCGCGATGGTCAGATTGCAGCGCGTATTGCCGCGCGTGACCTCCTCCGCATTGCCGATCAGCGTCACGATATCGGCAGGCAGCCGGTCGCGCTGGCCGATGACTCGCAGCCGGACATTCTGGCGATGCAATTCCGCCAGTTCGCCGCGCAGATAATGCCGCATGAGCCCCATGATATCGCGCACCTCGGCCTCGGGCCGGCGCCAATTCTCCGACGAGAAGCCGTAGAGTGTGAGATATCCGACGCCCTGATCGATCGCAGCGCGCAGGGTGCGGCGCACCGCTTCGACCCCGCGCCGATGCCCGACGATGCGCGGCAGGCCGCGGGCGTGCGCCCACCGGCCATTCCCGTCCATGATGATCGCGACGTGCTCCGGTGGCCGGGCGTCGATCGGTGATGAGGGCAGCCCGTCCATGCCGATCAAACCTGTAGGATCTCTTTTTCCTTCTGCGCCATCGAATCATCGATCTTGCGGATGAAATCGTCGGTCAGGCTTTGGACCTCGGCAAGAAGCTTGCGATGCTCGTCCTGCGAAATCTCGCCTTCCTTCTCCGATTTTTTCAGCGAGTCGACGCCGTCGCGCCGCACATTGCGCACCGCAATCCGCGTCTGCTCGGTATATTTCGCGGCGACCTTGATCAGTTCTCGCCGGCGTTCCTCGTTCAAATCGGGAATCGGCACGCGTACCGTCTGGCCGTCGGTCTGCGGATTGAGGCCGAGCCCGGCATCGCGGATCGCCTTTTCCACCGGCTTGACCAGCACCCGGTCCCAGACCTGGACGGTCAGCATGCGCGGCTCCGGCGCACTGACCGTGCCGCATTGCGCGAGCGGCAGCGAGCTGCCATAGGCGTCCACCATGACCGGGTCGAGCAAATTGGTCGAGGCCCGGCCGGTCCGGAGCCCGGAGAATTCTTTCCTCAGCGCCTCCAACGCGCCATCCATCCGGCGGCGGAGATCTTTCGTCAAAGCGTCAGCCACGATCAACCCTCTGGTTCAGTAATGATCGTAAACAAGCCTCGTCCTGCCACCACTTCGGCAAACCCGCCCGGCTTGGCGAGCGAGAAGACGAGAATCGGAATATTGTTCTCACGGGCCAGCGAGATCGCCGAGGCATCCATCACCTTGAGATCCTTGGCCAGCACCTCGAGATAACTGAGCCGGTCATAGCGGCGCGCGCCGGACACGCGCTTGGGGTCAGCATCATAGACGCCATCGACATTGGTCGCCTTCAAGAGCGCATCGCACGCCATTTCCGACGCCCTCAGCGCCGCAGCGGTGTCGGTCGTGAAGAACGGATTGCCCGTGCCGGCCGCGAATATCACGACCCGGCCTTTTTCCATGTGCCGGATCGCCCGGCGCGGAATATAGGGCTCGCACACCGCCTGCATTGAAATGGCCGACTGGACGCGGGTCATGACGCCGGCACGCTCAAGCGCTGACTGCATTGCCAGCGAATTGATGATTGTCGCCATCATGCCCATGTAATCGGCCGTCGCGCGATCCATCCCGGCCGCGGCCCCCGCGAGGCCACGGAAGATGTTGCCGCCGCCGATCACGACGCAAACCTGCACACCGCGTTCGAGCACATCGCGGATTTCCCCGGCGATCCGCTTGATGATGTCCGGATCGAGCCCGAACCCGCGGTCCCCCATCAGGGCTTCGCCGGAGAGCTTGAGCAGGACGCGGCGATAGAGGGGCTTCGACATCGGACGACAGCGGCTTTCTAAAGAAGCTTTGGGCGAGCGCGTACCGTTACGTGATACTGCGCCCGCCGCGCCGACGCAAACACCAATGCGTCTCGGCGCTCAGCCCTTGGCAACCGCCGCCACTTCGGCTGCGAAATCCTGCGCTTCCTTCTCGATGCCTTCACCCAGCACATAGCGGACGAATCCGGCAAGCTTGATCGGATGGCCGGCAGCCTTGGCCGCGGCCGCCACAACATTGGCGATCTTGGTTTCGGCATCGATCACATAGATCTGCTCGAGCAGAACGACTTCCTCGTAATATTTCCGAACGCGGCCCTCGACCATCTTGTCGATGATCGCTTCCGGCTTGCCCGAGGCGCGCGCTTGTTCCTTCAGCACTTCGCGCTCGCGCTCCAGCGCCACCGGATCGACCGCGGCGATGTCGAGGAATTGCGGAGCGGCGGCGGCGACATGCATGGCGAGTTGCTTGCCGAGCGGCGCCAGCACGCCGGCATCCGCGGTGGATTCGAGCGCGATCAGCACACCGATCTTGCCGAGCCCGGCGGTCAGTGCGTTATGGACATAGCCCACGACCACGCCTTCGGACACTTCGAGGCGCTTGGCCCGGCGCAGATTCATATGCTCGCCGATCGTGGCGATGAGGCTGGTCAGATGCGCCTCGACGGTATTACCGAACTCCGCGACCGTCACCTGCTTCAAAGTCGCGATATCGTCGCCGTTGGTCAGCGCCGCCTTGGTAATCGCGGTCACGCATTCCTGGAACTTGACGTTCCGCGCGACGAAATCGGTCTCGCTGTTGACTTCGACGGCAGCACCGACGCGGCCCGCGGTCTGCACGCCGACCAGCCCCTCGGCCGCGACGCGACCGGCCTTCTTGGCGGCGGCGGCCAGCCCCTTCTTGCGCAGCCAATCGACCGCCTGTTCGATTTCGCCACTGGTCTCGTTCAGCGCGCGCTTGCAATCCATCATGCCTGCGCCGGTCTTCTCGCGCAGTTCCTTGACCAGGGCGGCGGTGATCTCAGCCATGTCGGGTCTCCTAAATTCTCAAGCGTGTCGATAAGGCGCCGGGCTTCCCCCTGCACCTGAATAACCGGCAAACCCGATCGGGTTTGCCGTCGTTTGCTCGTGGCGCCATGAAAACGGTGCGCCGG
>JAXDMU010000431.1:0-5404 GCA_034665905.1 Aliidongia sp.
AACCACTTGGGCAGGCTCATGATCTCGACCGGCATCACCGGCACGGCGCGCCACGGCACCTGGCCGAACAAGGCCAGCGCGATGCGGGTGAAGACGTTGCAGCGCGCGGCACCGCCGGCCGACAGCACCGCTGCGCGCGCGCGCGCCATGTGCGGGGCATCGATATCGTCGCCGGCCAGCTTCAGGGCGTAATAGGCTTTGGTCGTGGCGCTGATGTCGAACGCACCGCCATGGAACAGCGGCCAGCCGCCATCGGTACCCTGGATCTTGCGCAGATAGCGCGCGATGCACGCTTGTAGCCCGTCGTCGATCTCGTCGAGATAATGCATCAACAGAATATATTCGGCCGGGATCGTCGCATCCGCCTCGAGCGCGAAGACCCAATGCCCATCCGGCTGCTGCCGCGCGACCAGCGCTTCGGTCGCCTGCTCGATGGCGGCGTCCAGCGCGTCGATCCGGATCTCGGGTTGTAAAGCTTGTGTCATTGTCATCGGGGCAATGGGCTCTCGGTGAGGATCAGCAGTTCGGTATCGCCGCAAAGATGGTGGAATGTAACGGCGATCTCAAGGATGGTGACGATTGGCGGCGGGCTTCAGGGTTGCGTTTTTGCTGCTATGCGGTATCGCGGACACAGCACGCGGCGGTTACGCCGGAGCGAATGGCACCCTCGATGGTCGCGGGCAGCCCGGTATCGGTCCAATCGCCGGCCAATACGAGATTGCGCCAGCGAGTCGCGGTGGCCGGACGCCGCCGCAGTTGGTGCGGCGTCTGGGCGAAGGTCGCGCGCTTCTCCTTGACAATTCGCCAGGGCGGCATCGGTTCCGCCAGCAGATCCAACGCGGCCGCGACATCGCCCCAAAGCCTCCACGCCAGCACTTCGGCCTCGTCATCGACGATGCGGGTGGCGGCACTGACCGTGACCGAAGCGAGATCGCGGCGGCGGAACACCCATTCGGCCGTACCGCCAATCACGCCGAGGATACGAACCTCATTCTCGGCAAGTGTCGAGGCGACGCGGAAATGCGCATTGACGATCGAGCGATACTCGTTCGGCACGGTGAGATCGGGCACGAGTGCGGCGGCTATCGCAGGCGGTACCGCGACGACCACCGAATCGCCGGGCGCCACAGGGTGGATTTCACTGCCGAGATCGAGGCTTGTGGCCCGGTCGCCGGTAAAGCCGATCGCACGCACACGGCTGCCGGTGAACAGGCGGCCGCCTTTCAGGGCAAGCCACGCCAGTGCCGGATCGATGAAGCTTTCCGACAGCCCGTCGCGCGCCACCAGTGGCCGGCAAGATCCGGCGCCGCGGCCGAAACTCTGTGTCAGCACCGGCCAGAGCAGAGCGGCGGCGCCCTGATCGGCTTCGGTATTGAGGGCTGCGACGGCGAGTGGTTCCCAAAAGCGTCGGAACAGCGCCCGATTGCCGCCGACCAGTGCTGTGACCGTGTCGGCCGGCCCGGCGCGGGCGATCCGCAATGCCGACAGATAATCGACGAAGCGGCTGCCGGGCACCCGGCGCTTGGCGTCCAGCAGCCACCAGGGCAGGGGGCCACGATTGGGCGACAGCTCCCACCGCTCGCCAGTGCCAAGATCGACGAAGGGGAAACGCGAATCACGCGGCCCGACCAGCGTATCGGCGGCACCGATAGTGTCGAGATAGGCCATGGCGGCGCTGTTGCCGCTCATCAGCAGATGGTTGCCGTTGTCGATGCGGCAGCCCAGTACCTCGTCGAAATAGGATCGGCATCGGCCGCCGGCCTGCGGTCCGGCTTCGTGAAGCACGATCTTGTGGCCGGCTTCGGCCAGACGAACAGCGGCGCTCAGACCGGCGAGGCCGGCGCCGATCACATGAGTTCGCGGCATGGCTTAAAGAATGCCCCGGCTGAAGACGATCCACAGCTTTACCCGCTTCGGCACCTTGACCGCGGCCCGCGGCGCCGTCCAGCCGCGCCGCTCCAGCCGATCGAGCAGGGCTCGATAGACACCCTCCATCACGCGCGCCGGCCGCAGCGCCGCCCGTCCGCACTCGGCCATCGCCGCCTCGGCCATACGGTAATGCTGCCGGGCCAGCGCGGCAAGATCGGCGCAGACCGCGGGCAGGGCAGGGTGAGCCAGAACCGTCGCCGGGTCGTCGTCGGCGATGCCGTGCTTCACCAGAAGCTCGCGCGGCAGATAGAGTCGGCCGCGTTCGGCGTCCTCGTCCAGATCGCGCAGGATATTGGTCAATTGCAGCGCCCGGCCCAGATGATCGGCGACATCGTCGGCCCGCGGCTCCGTTGCACCGAACACCCGCACAGACAAGCGTCCGACCGCGCCGGCAACACGCGCGCAGTACAGATCCAGTTCGGCCAGGCCGGGCGCCCGGATGTCGCGCGCGGCATCCATTGCCATCCCGTCGATCACCGCCACGAAATCCCTGTGCAGCAGATCAAAACGCCGGATCGGCCCGGCCAGCGCGCGCGCCAGCGGCTTGCGCGGCGTCCGCCCGGCATAGATGGTGTCGATCTCGCCGCGCCAGAGAGCGAGCTGCTGCGACTTGGTGCCGGCCGGTGCCGGCTCGTCTGCGATATCATCGACATCGCGGCAAAAGGCATAGATCGCGAACATGGCGTGGCGCCGTTCGGCTGGCAGCAGCTTCATCGCGGCATAAAACGAACTTTTGGCCGAACCGGCCCGCTCGATCGCGGCAGCGAGATCGGCATCGGGAGTTGCCACTACGGTCATGCCGCGACCGCCGGCTTGCGCGCGGCCGGATGCGTCCAGCGACGCCACAGCCCACCCGCGATGCCCGAGAGCGCGAGCGCCGCCGCACCCGGCTTGGTCAGCACCACGCGTCTTGCCAGCGGGTCTTCTTGCTTCAGCCGTTCCGTCAGATGGACGCAGAGCGTCCGGATCACCTGGCATTCGAGCGCGATGCGCGTATCGGCGACCGAACGCACCAGATCGGAACATTCGGCCAGCAGCCCTTCCAGCGGCCTGATCACCCGGTCGATCGTCCGGCGCAGCGCCGGGGTCAGCGCCGTTCCGTCCAGATCCTCGATGCGCGCGCCGGTCTGATCCAGATCGTCAGTCGGCAGGTAGATCCGATCGAGCGCCCGGTAATCTTCGCCGCAATCCTGCAAGTGATTGACGATCTGCAAGGCATTGCACAGCGCGTCGGCCGCCCGACGCGGCCCCGGTCCTTCGCCATGGAGATCGAGCAGATGCCGCCCGACTGGTGCGGCCGAGAGAAAGCAATAGCCAAGCAATTCATCCCAGTTCCGGTACCGGGTCTTGCGCGCATCCTGCGTAAAGGCCGCCAGCAGATCCAGGCAATGACGCGGCGTCACCCCGGTTTCCCTCAGGCTTTCGCGCATGCAGAACGCACTGGCCGATTCCCCGGCGGACGGCTCACCGAGGCCCTGAATGATGTCGCCCAGGCGCGCCAGCCGCGCGACCTTGTCATCCGGGAGAAGTGCCGGATTGTCGGCGATATCGTCGGCCGCGCGGGCGAAGGTGTAAAAGACATGGACATGGCGCCGCAGGCTCGGCCGGATCAGAAACGATCCGACCGGAAAATTCTCGTCCGCTGCGGTTTTGCCCGACGGTGTTTCCAGCATATTTCCGCTCATGGCCGATTCATGCGCCAGCCGGCGCGGCGTGGCAAGGCACCGCACCGCTTGCCTGAAACCACGCCACCGCATCGCGGAACCCCAGGGCCGCCGGCCGCGGGGCGTAACCCAACTCGCGCCGCGCCTTGTCGATCTTGAAAAACATCAGTTTTTTGGCGAGCCTGACGCCATCGACCGTAACAAAGGGTTCGCGGCCGGTGACACGGCTGACCGCCTCGGCTGCGTAGGCGAGCGGCAGGATCAGATCGGCCGGCAGCCTGATCCGGGGCGGCTTGCGGCCGGCCAGCGGACAGACGATCGCCAGCACCTGCGCCAGGGTCAGGTTTTCGCCGCCCAGAATATAGCGCTCGCCGATCCGGCCGCGCTCGAAGGCCTGCAGATGGCCCTCGGCCACATCATCGACATGGGCGAAATTGAGCCCGGTATCGACATAGGCCGGCATCCGGCCGCTTGCCGCTTCGACGATCAGCCGGCCCGTCGGCGTCGGCTTGATGTCGCGCGGGCCGATCGGGGTCGAGGGGTTGACGATCACCGCCGGCAAGCCGCGCTCGCGCACCAGCCGCGTCACACCTTCCTCGGCCAGATATTTCGAGCGCTTGTAGGGGCCGATCATGTCGGCCAGCGAGACCGGCGTCTCCTCGTCGGCATCCTGCCCGCGTGGCAGCAGGCCGAGTGTCGCGACGCTCGACGTATGGACCACGCGCTTTACCCCGGCGGCCAGTGCCGCCTCCATCAGCGCCACGGTGCCATCGACATTGGTGCGGTACATGAGCGCTTCGTCCGGCACCCACAGCCGATAATCGGCCGCGACATGAAACAGCGCCTCGATCCCCTCGACCGCTTGCGGCAGGGTCGCCGGTTCGGCGAGGCTACCGATGGCGATCTCGACGGGCAGGTCGGCCAGATTGCGCCGATCGCTGCTGGCGCGCGCCAGCACGCGGACGTGGTGCCCGGCCGCAATCAGCTTGCGGGCGACGGCCGAACCGACGAAGCCGGTGGCGCCGGTGACGAGGCAGATCATGGGATATCCTTCCCCGCGCCGGGAAATGTCGGTAGATGGGACATCAGGAAATCGAAGAAGTCTTTACCGGAGCCGCCGGTGAAATGCACACCGTCGTTCAGATAGTACTTCGTGGGTGAATCCGCCACCCATTCGTGATCGGTGAAGGCGGTGTGCATCATGCTTCCCCATAACTCGATGATCGGCAGTGCCGCAATCCGTGGATCGAGCGGGGCTTCGAAGAAAACTACCTTCGTTCCCCTTTGCTCCATTTGAGACACAAGTTCGGTGGTTCGCTTGAGGATGCCGTCCATGTGATCGCGCGACCAATCGCTGACCGGATTGCCATAAGTCAAGACATGGATATCGGCATAAGCCTTGCGCGTTTCTCGCCATGTGTCCCAGGGTTCGGTCGGTCGGTACAGGCCGTCCACGATCGGATATTGGATACGCCATAACATATTGATCCAGTTTCCTTGCGCCGTGGTCAGCGGCAGCCAATCATGCAGTGCATGGTGCAGTGGGTCGGAAAAGGTCGCCACTTGGTCGGCCGGCGCATCGCGGAAACCGAAATTCGATTCAACGAAGAGCACTTTCGGTGCCGCCGGAAATTTTGCCAGCACTTCAAGGCCGAGAAACGATCCCTGGCCGACGAGAGTGATCGTACAGACATCGCGCCGTTCCCAGCCGGCCGGCGGCAGACCGGCGGCGATCGACGAGCCGAGGACGACGATCGGGCATTGCGGATAATTGAGAAAATAATTCTCGAAGCTGGCGGCCACCTCGTACT
>JAXDMU010000432.1:0-4295 GCA_034665905.1 Aliidongia sp.
TTCAGCGTCGTCCGCGTGCCGTCACTGGCCAGAGTGCCACCAGCGTATCGCCGTCCATCACATGATAATAATCATGCAAATTGACGGTCGGGTCGCAATGCGGCACGACGAATTCGACCCGGTCACCGAGATGCGGCCGGGCGCCGGCATAAATCAGCTTGCCGTGCTCGTCGCCGAAGAACTCGAACCGGCCGGTGCGGTCGGTGCCGGCATGGATCGCCGGCTTCGGCCCGTCGGTGGCGAAGCATTTGAGGCCGCCATCGACCGTCACCCAATTTTCGGCATTGGTACTGACGATTGCTGTCTGCACCAGCAAGGCGGTCTCGAACGGCGGCCGGTTCGTGCCGTCCGCCAGTGCCGCAAGGTAATCGACATCCATAAAGATGTATGAGCCGGTCTGCATTTCGGTGAAGACCGCACCTTCCGGATCGAGATCGAAGGTGCCGGTCCCGACGCCGGTGACGATGTCGAAGGCGAGCCCCTCGGCCCGGCCGGCTGCGATCAGCCCCGCTAGCTGCTCGCGCTGAGCCCGGGCTTTGGCTGCCCGCTCGGTGCGCGCGGGGATGTGTTGCAGATTGCCGGAATAATGCTGGACACCCTTCAGCCTCAGATGCGTGCAGCCCTGGATCTGGCGGGCGAGCGCCAGTGCCGCGTCGGTATCCCGGCAGCCGGTGCGCTGATGGCCGGCGGCGCAATCGACGAGGACGCCCAGCGGGTAGGGCAATGCCGCGGCCGCTTCATCGAGCGACTGCACATTCTCCGGGTGATCGGCCACGACCATCAGACCATCCGGCCCGGCCTGGGCCGCCGAGCGGATCAACCGGGCGAGCTTGGTCTCGGTCACAAGCGGCGAGGTGACGAGTACGCCCGGAATTCCGGCCTCGACCATCACCTCTGCCTCACCCAACGTGGCGCAGGAGATGCCGACCGCACCGGTGGCAATCTGGCGGCGCGCGATCTCGTCGGATTTATGGGTCTTCGCATGCGGTCTGAGTGCAATGCCGCGTTCGGCGGCGAAGTCGGCCATGCGCCGGATATTGCGCTCGAGCGCGCCGAGGTCGATCAGCAGCGCCGGCGTGTCGAGCCGAGCCCGGCTGCCGGGCATACCGATCAGATGGTCGTTCGGATGCGTCATGATGCTGCTCCGGTCAGGCGACTCAGATCCGGTATAGGTCGTCGAAGCGCCGGCCGGTCGGCAAAAGCCCGCTCCAGCGCCGCGGCGACGCCGAGCACGAACCGGTCGCTGTGCCGCGGGCCGACGATCTGGATGCCGAATGGCATGCCCTTGTGATCGGTGCCGCACGGAATGACCGCAACCGGATGCCCGGTCAGGGTCAGCCCGTAATTGAGTGCGATCCAATGATAGTAATGGGCCAGCGGGGTGCCGTTGATCGCCATCGGCGCCCATTCGGCGTGCGGAAACGGGCTGATCGCGGCAGCCGGACAGATCAGCAGATCGATCTCCCGGAACAGCGCCTGGACACGGCGAAAGAGCTGCGTATGGCTGACGTCGGTTTCGGCGCGATCGACATAGGTGAAGGTGAGCGCCTGTTCGACATTGGCGATCACGGGCGGCCCCAGCCGGTCGCGCGCGTTGCGATAATGGGCCAGTTGGCCTGCCAGGAAGGTTTCGGCGCGCAGAACCGCGAACATCCGGTCGGCATCGCCCAATTCCGGGTCACGTTCGGCCGTTTCCGCGAAGAGATCGGCGAACAGCCCGCAACGCGCCTGAAAGACGCTGCGGATCTGGTCATCGACCGGGGCAAAGCCCAGATCTTCGGAAAATGCCACGCGCAACCGCGAGAGATCGATTTCGGGCAGTGTTGCGAGGGCGGCATCGGCCGGCGACGACAAGGGGTCACCCTCGCCGCCGGCCATGGCGGACAGCAGAAGGGCCGCGTCGCCGACTGTGCGGGCCATCGGCCCATCGACCGAAAGCGGCGACCAGCCGAGCTGGCGTCGGTCGTTCGCCACGAGACCGGGCGAGGGGCGGAAGCCCACCACGCCGCAATAGGCCGCCGGTGTGCGCAAGCTGCCGCCCATATCCGAGCCGCTGGCCAGCGGCACCATGCCGAGTGCGACGGCGGAGGCCGACCCGCCGGACGAGCCCGACGCGGTCAGCACCGGATCGAACGGATTGCCGGTGGCGCCATAAACCCGGTTGCGGGTATTGCCGCCGGCACCGAATTCCGGCGTGTTGGTTTTGCCCAAGATGACGGCACCGGCCGCCCGAATCCGCGCCACCACCGCTTCGTCCCGCGCGGGCACATGATGCTCGAACAGCAGCGAGCCGAAGGTCGTGCGCAAGCCCGCGGTTTCCGACAGATCCTTGACCCCGAGCGGCAACCCATGCAGCGGCCCGAGTTCCAGGCCGCGCAGCACGGCGCGCTCGGCCGCCTGCGCCGCCGCCTCGGCCCCGGCCAGGTCGAACGCAACCAGGGCGTTGACCGCCGGATTGACTGCGTCGATTCGGGCACGGCAATCGGCCAGTAGCTCAACCGGAGAAATCTCCTTGCGCCCGATCAGCCGGCGCAGTTCGACGGCATTTTTATCGCAGAGCGCGTCCATGGTATTCTCCCTTCCGCTGAGACCGCCCAAACTCGACGAGGCGGATCGATCCCGCAAGGGGAATTTGCGCATCGGACTCGCCGATGCCGTTCCGTCACAGCGGTTCATTCTCCAGGTATCGGGCCGCAACATGACCGAGGCTCGGAAGTCGCCCCTGTGGATCCGGCGTTCGCCAGAGAAGAATTTCGTCCGCAGCCGATGTGTGGCCTTGGGCGATCGCCTGTTCGACCTCCTGAATGATCTGCCCCCGTTCATATTTCAGCGTGGAATCATTAAGGCGCAGGTGCAGGATCATCTTCAATGCGGTTTGATCGCCCGGAGTCGCAAAAATTTCGCCCGTCGTTCCGTAGGTAAAGCGTTGTTCGCAACCAGTATCCGACGGCTTGATGTGGAATTGGTCGTCGAACCAATTGCCTTTCGCGTCACCGCATGTATGCGGCAGTGTCTTGGATGAGGGATGCGGAAGGCTGCTCGGGCCGCAACTGGCAAAGAAGTTCCCATAGTCGAGAGCCAGATCCGGGAAGCGTGCTTGCGGTTGGAAATGATCGATATGACTATCGGTCCGATCAGCCTTCAGCGAGCGACCGCAATAGGCGCAGACATCGCGCTGCTCGTTCAGCAAGGCCGAGTGGGTGCCGGATTTCTCTGGATTTTGCAGGGTGCCGAAGCTCGGCTGCCAATCCTCGTTCTCCTGGGCCAGCCAATCGGTCAAACAGGCGGGCGGCGCTTGCTTTGTCGAGTATTTCAACCGTTCGGGCTCCGTTGCCGACGGGCCAGCCGCGCTTCGGCGATGGCTACTTCCGGCGCGGCGCCTTCGATCTTCTCGCGCAAGGCTTTGATGCCGTCGCGCGCCTCGTCGAACCGCCCGGCCGCGATTGCTTCGTCGATTTGCGACAAGCCCTGCTTGCTGTCTCCGTCACGCTCATCGGCGCCGAGGATGCTGAGGAGAAGAAAATTGCTGTCTCGCCCATAAGACGCGCGCGGCACGCTGACGTCGGTACGCCCGCTGTCATCAAGGCTCAGAATGCGAATGTGCTTCGCCTGGACTTCACCCAAGACCTGGGGCGAATGGGTCGTCACGACGAATTGGCAGGACGGAAAAGTCTTCAGAAGCCACGGCAATATCTTGCGCTGCCAACGCGGATGGAGATGCAACTCGATCTCATCAATCAACACGATCGCGCTGCCCAAGAGGGGATCTGCCATCCCTTTATTCACGATGGCCAGACGACGCGCCAAATCACCTGCCAAGGCCAGGAATCCGCGCTCCCCGGTCGAAAGCTGATTGGCATGCAGTTCGACGCCTTGTTTCTTCAGCTTTAGCCCGCGTTGGCCGTCCACGGTGTATTCAAGGTCGCTGAAACCCGTGGCACCCGTGATGGCGCGGCGAACGGCATCAAGCTGCGCGTCAATGTAGGATGGATCACGTTTCTGATGACGTAGTTCCTCCATCTCACGCTCGGCAAACCAGGAGGTCAGTTCACGAAAATCGATACCTGTATGTTTCAGGCCCTCGGTGAAGACACGAGCCGGTGTGTGCCCAACCTCGGTCTGTGTTTGATCATCAACGTCGATGAATGTGCGGAATTCATCATAGTAAACTACTGGGGTTTCCCGAACAAGAAAGTTATTTCCTTCAGTTTGACGTGCCGCGATCTGACCGAACCGGTCCAACGCCAGTGAGGTTTTCCTAAACAGGTTCAGAAAATTCGGATAGAATTTGACGG
>JAXDMU010000433.1:0-5261 GCA_034665905.1 Aliidongia sp.
GATCCAGCAGGGCCAGGCGACTGGTGCCGAACTCCACGCCTCGACGCTGGAGATCGTCAGCCGGGCCATACAGACCGTGTCGCTGATGAATACCGCCGTCATGAACGGCAACACGGTCCAAGGCCGCATCAATGCGGCGAGTACCATGGTACGGCAGGATACCAATGATTTCGGCCGCTATTACGAGCCGATCATGGCGCCGACCTCGGTCGACAACAAGGCCGTGCTGGGTTTGCATCAGAGCGTGCTGCGGGCAATTCTGTCCGGCAGCGGCGCTTGGTTCGCCGGTACATTGCGACAGCCGGAACAGATCGGCGATCTGTCGGATCTCGGACGGCGCCGGATGCCCGCCCTGATGCGCGGTGCCGATGGTCGTAATCTGGTCCTGACCCGGCGCCAGATCGACACGGTGACAAAAGCGGTCGAAGGCGTCTGGTTCACCCCGGTTGAGGACGGAGAGAAATCATGACTGACATGATCAAGCCGCAGAATCTCGCGGCGCAGCTCGGCTACCGCGGTCGCGGCAACCCGCCGAACTCGCATCCGGTCTCGGCCATTTCCAACTGCTTTCCCGGGTTGGAATTCGATTTCCGGGCAGTCTGGCGCCGCATGCTCAAGGGTCTCGTGTTAAGCGAGAACACCAATTTTGTGGTTCAGCCCGGAACTTCATCGGAGGCGGAAACTGACGCCAAGGTCTCGATTCCCAATCTGGTGGCCGAGGCCGAAGATCCATCCCTGGACTACCTCAAAGGCCACCGGTTGCTCTATATCGGGCCGCCCCGCGAATCATTGGGCGGAACGGAGAAGCTGCCGATTTCGGTCGCCACCTCCGGCATCGCCAATCCGCAATTGGGGACCCAGCCGTTGGGTACGCTGGCCAATCCCAACGGTGTTTCGTTCATGGAATGGTCGAACAGCTTTGCCCGAATCATGGCTTGGCAAGGGCAGAAGGTGACCTGTTATTTTACGCCCAAACCGTCAGATACGGAGGTTCTACCAGAATCCGTCGCTGCCCCGCTGATCGTGGATATCGAGCTGCGCCATTTCTTCCAGCAGACCGTCGTCGACAGCGTGACGGTGCAGCTTCCGGTGATAAACATCGAACTTGCGCGGCCGGGCGAGTTAAGCCAAGGCCTGTGTTCGCCCTGGCAGAACGACTATCGGGAATGCGCCTGCTACTATTGGGCCGCGAGCCGGCCGGATTATGTGAATATCGAAGACACGGCGACCGGCGAGAGCCGCGGAGATAATTGGATGTCGAAAGAGCGCACCGGCGAATACATCTTGGATGACCGCGCCGACCAGCGCCTATTGAGCTATGATGATCTGTTCCGGGATTGGGAGGGCAAGCTGCGGTTCCAGATCGACGGGCGTGACGCCATCGGCATCGACAAGGACGGCAGGGGAATTCCCGACACCCGCAAACTGTGATGAGCGCGATCACCGCGTCGGTCACGAGGCCTCGCCATCCGGCGCTCCATCTGGTCTCAGATGCCGATCGCCATCAATTGTTGCTGGCCGATGGCAGCCGCATATTCGAAATTGACCAAGCTGTGGCGGAGGCGTTCACCGCCGCGATCGAGCAAGGGGACGAGAGTGTTCAGGCGCTGCTGACGCTCCATAACCTGGATATGCTGGCGCCGATCCGCGACGGCGATCAGCCTATCGAACCGCCAATCCGTGCGATCTCGCTCGCCGTCGCGCAAAAATGCAATCTCGGCTGTAGCTATTGCTATGCCAAGGGCGGCGATTTCGGCGGCCCGCGTAAGAACATGCCGCTCGATACCGCGCTGGCCTCGGTCGAGCTTCTGCTGTCGGCGGCAAAACCAGGCGAGCGGCTCAATCTCGCCTTTCTCGGCGGTGAGCCGCTGGCCAATCGAGCGGTGCTGCATGAGGCAACCCGCCAGGCCGCCCAGACGGCGCGAGAGCGGGGCCTCGATCTGGGCTTCTCCATCACGACCAACGGCACGCTGGTAACGGCTGCGGATATCGATCTGTTCGAAACCCATGGCTTCGCCGTAACGGTCAGCCTGGACGGGCCGCGCGACACCCATGATGCATTGCGCCCCTTCAAGGGCGGTGCCGGCAGTTTCGACCGGATCATGGCGAATATCACCCCCGCTCTGGCACGGCAGGGGCGCATGCAGGTCTCGGCCCGGATCACGGTGACGCCGCGCAATCTGGCGCTGTCGGCGACGCTCGACGCCTTCGTCGCCGCCGGTTTCCACAGCGTCGGCTTTTCGCCGATGCTCTCGGCGCCCGACGACAGTCCCGACGAAATGGCTGCCGAGGATCTAGCGATCCTGCTGGACCAGATGATCGCCTGCGGCGCCGTCTTCGAGACCGCCGCCGCGGCTGGCCGACGCTATCCGTTCGCCAATCTGCTGAACGCCTTGAAGGAGATCCACAAGGGCACGCATCGACCCTATGCCTGCGGTGCCGGCGCCGGCTATCTGGCGGTTTCCGCGGATGGCGATCTGGCCGCATGCCACCGCTTCGTCGGCGACGAAGCCGGCGCGATGGGGGATCTTGGTGGGGGCCTCGACCGCGCCGCCCAGGCTGCATGGCTGGCCGATCGGCATGTCCATCGTCAAACACCGTGTCGCGATTGCTGGGCGCGTTATCTCTGTGGAGGCGGTTGCCATCACGAGGTCATTCACCGCGGCCGACCGGCCTGTGATTTCATCCGCGGCTGGCTGCATTACAGCATCGCCGCTTATGGACGATTGCGCTTGACCGCACCGGCTCTGTTCGGTTCCGCACAGTCCCGTCCGATGTCGGCACGGTGACGGGCCGCCGATGCGCCGCTTCGACGTTGCGGTGATCGGTGCCGGGCCGGCCGGATGCATACTCGCACGACGTCTCGCCGAATTGGGCCATTCGGTCGCCCTGATCGAACGGGCGGTTTTTCCGCGGCCGCATATCGGCATATCGCTGTCCCCGGGCGTGGCACCGCTGTTGGCGTATCTGGGGCTCGATGAGATCCTGCGGACGGTGCCGCACCGCCGTTTTTGCGGCCGCTTCATCGACTGGGCCGACGGTGGCCGGATGTTCCGGCCCGAACCGGCAGTGGCGCCGAGCGTGACCATCGATCGCGGCGCATTCGACATGGCGCTGACGGAAGCGGCGACAGCGCGCGGTGCCATTTTGTTTCAGCCCGCCCGGCTTCGCGCGGTCAGCGCCCAATCGCCGGGCTGGGGCCTCGACATCGACACCCCGGCTGGGCCACGCCGTCTCTCGGCCGATATCCTGGCGGATGCGACCGGGCGCATCGGCGTGCTGCCGCGGCGTCGGCGGCGCATCGGTCCGCCGCTTCTGGCACTCCATGCCGGCTTTCGGGGTGACGCCCCCGATGCACTGCCGGAAATCACCGCCGCTGCCGATGGTTGGTGCTGGACCACCCCCCTCGCGTCAGGCACACATTTGGCGGTCGCCTTCACCAATCCCGGCGATCCCGGCAAGCGACCGGTCGCCGAACGGTTTGCCGCCCTACTGGGCGCTTGCGCGCTTGCCGGTAATGTTTCGTATGGCCCGGTAGCGGCACTCGACGCCGGGGCATGGCTCGACCAGAATTGTATCGGTACGGATTTCATCAAGGTCGGCGACTGTGCGCTCGCGACCGATCCGGTGTCGGCCTCCGGTGTGCAGCGTTCGATGCAGGGTGCGCTGACCGGCGCCGTCGTGCTGAACACGATGCTGCGCCGTGCGGACCAGGCGGGGCTGGCCGCGTCGTTCTATCGGCAGCGGCAGGAGACGATCGCCGACGCCCACGGCGTCTCGATCCAGACCGCCTATGGCGAGCCGGGGCGTTTCGCCGCTTTGCCGTTCTGGCAGAAGCGCGGCCGGACGGCGGTAATGCCGCTGCCTTTCCCCCGGCTTTGTCTCCCACCGCCCGAGATTCGGTTGCGTCGGTCGAAGACTGCCGTTCTGACTCTCTTGCCTGGCATCATGGGCGATTTCGTCGAACTTCATCCCGCCTTGAGTCATCCGAATCTGCCGGAACCGGTTGCCTTCGTGGCAAACCAGCCGATAGTCCCGCTGCTGGAATCGCTTCCGTCCGCACTATCCTGTGCCGAAATTGCGGCTCATCTGGCGCGGGATATCGGCCCGCGCCCAGGTGCCGAGATCCTGCAATGGCTTGTCAGTCAGGGCGTTCTGGAAGCCGTGCCGGCTGACGAATGAATCG
Organism: Aliidongia sp.; assembly: GCA_034665905.1. Lineage (GTDB taxonomy): Bacteria > Pseudomonadota > Alphaproteobacteria > ATCC43930 > CGMCC-115725 > JAXDMU01. The sequence continues at coordinate 4,187 of JAXDMU010000433.1, forward strand.
CGGTCTGAGCAGGAGGCAGTCATGAGCGGCAGGCCCCTCACGGCGTAAACGAGGTGCCGATCTTCGCCGGAGTGTACTAGTCCAGCCAGATTGAATTCTCCCAATGGCTGTGGCAAATCCGACTCGCCCCGCCGACCGGAGTCGCGATCTCCGGCGGCATGTACTAGTCCACCGGTATGTTGCCGGACGCGTGTTCAGTTTCCGCACGTCACAAGCGCCGAAACACATACTCCTCTTGGCCGCCCTCAAGGACCAGGGCCGCTCGATCCGCAGCGGGACGTAGCGACCCGCTGCCAGAAAACGGGGGACTGACAAGCGCCAGCAAGCGCGCGTCCTCGCGGACAGCCATACCAAGTTCCACCGTGAAATTCGGAAACTCGGCCCAGACGGAGTCCGCTTCGCGGCGTATCGACAGACCGCCGAGCGCCGAATTGTCATAATCTCCGGCGAATTGTTCGAGCCAGTCCGCTGCCGCCGGATCGCGCGTGACACGTTCGCGGCGACTGCGCCTCTGGCTCGCTGCGGACTCTGCCGATCCTACCATCATGGCCTCCGCCTTCTCATCCAAACCGAAGGCCAGTTCCAAGATCCGTCGGCGGATCGCCCCGGTGAAACCATTCGCATAGGCGAGATTGGTGAGCACGACCGCTCCGATTTCGGCATCGGGCAGGAAGAACATGTCGGATGTGAAGCCCAAGGTGTTGCCGCCATGGTGCAACAACGCGCGCCCGAGTTGGGTGTTGCAGAAGAGGCCAAGGCCGTAGGCCTCGGTATTGGTGATCTTCACGCCGCCGCTGCGCCGCTGCGCCAAAGCCTCCGCCGAGATGAGTCGCCGGCCATCCGGCAGCGTTCCGCCCGACAGCTCCAGGGCGAGATATTTCGCCACGTCGCTCGCCGATGACCAGACGGCGCCGGACGGCGCGAACCCCGTGATGAAATGCTCTATCCGATCGGCTAGCGGAGACACGTCGCCATCCAGATCGAGCGCATGCGGCGATGCCACAGCCCGCACCTCGTCGATGGCGCTTGGGACGAACGAAGCGTCCATCCCGACGCTCACACGAGAGATTCGAAT
>JAXDMU010000434.1:0-3574 GCA_034665905.1 Aliidongia sp.
CGGGCGGCCGGTTGGATTCGTGATGAAGCCGGCACCCGGCGGCAGTGTGATCGACCCCGCCTCATTGGCTTCGATCATCGCGATGGAAGCGGGCGCGAAATTCCTCGAAGCGATCATCTGCGACGAACTGTGGGGCGATGACCGGCCGACCATCGCCGTCCCGCCGTCGCTCACCATCGCGATCTGTACCAAGGATCGGCCGGCACGGTTACAGCGCTGCCTTGCGGCACTTCTGCCGCAGATCGAAGCGGGGCGGCGCCAGGGGCAGGCGATCGAGGTGCTGGTGGTCGACAACGCACCGTCCGACGAGCGAACCACCGAGTTAGTCGCCGCCTTCGCCGAGGTGCGCTATGAACGCGAACCGCGGCCCGGCCTCGATTTTGCTCGGAACCGGGCGTTGGGTGACGCAAGCGGGGATTGGATCGCCTTTCTCGATGATGATGTGGTCGTCGATCGAGACTGGCTTGCCGGCATGCGCGAGGCTTGGGCCGAAAATCCGGACGCCTGTGCGCTGACTGGGCTCGTGCTGCCCTTTGAACTCGCCACGCCGGCGCAGATCATCTTCGAGCAGCGGGGCGGCTTTCGACGCGGCTTCGACAAGATCCGTTACGGGGCGATCTTTCCGGCGAACCCGCTCTATCCCTGCGCGTCCGGCATCTTTGGCGCGGGCTGCAATATGGCGTTCCGCCGCGATGCGATGCTGGCGCTCGGCGGCTTCGACGAGGCCCTCGATACCGGGGCGCCCCTGCCGGGCGGGGGCGATCTCGATGCCTTTTTTCGGATCATCCGGGCCGGTCATGTCCTGGCCTATGAACCGCGGCTTCTGGTCTATCACGAGCATCGGCGCGACCTGCCGGCGCTCCGCCGTCAATATTGGAGCTGGGGCCTCGGTTGCATGGCCTTCCTCGCCAAATGCTATCACGCGGACCCGCCCGTCCGTCCGATCATCCTTCGCTTCCTCGCCTGGTGGGTCAAATATCAGATCAAACAGGGGGTGCGCAGCATGCGGCCCAGCGGGCCACCCTTGTCGATGGTTCTGGCGGAGATTTGGGGCGGCATCGCGGGAATCGCCGGAGAATATTCCCGATCGCGGCGCCGGATCGAACGGATCAAGCGAGGCTACCAATGATGATCGAGGCTCCCTGCCGCATCCGCCATATCGATCTGAAAAAACCAATTCCAACCCTGACCACCGAACCGGACGGTGCAAGTCTGCTCATCTTTTTCTGGTGGGGCCGCCGGCCGCTCGGTCGCCATGGCCTGTCGGCCAGAGAATTGCCTCTGCCTTGCAGCGCCGTGGCGAATCTGGCGGCCCGCATCATCGCTCCCGCAGTCGGCGCCTCGGTGCTCGATCACGGTTTCAAGGCGGTGCTGCCGGTCTATCGGCAAAAAATGCCCGAGGACCCGCCGCCGGATCTTGCCGCGCTCCTGCAACTCGAACAGCCGTTGCACGCCCTGGAGCAGAGCGGGACGACGGTGCCGGACCCGACCGCCAAGGCCGGTCCACGGGTCTCGCTGATCATCTGCACCCGGAACAGACCACAGGCCCTTGCCCGATGTCTGGCCTCCGCCACGGCGGCGCAGGGGCTCGATGAGATCGTGGTGGTCGACAATGCGCCCGACCGCCCGGCGACCAGGGAGGTCGTCGCCGGTTTTCCAACGATCTCTTACCGCGCGGAACCGCGCGCCGGGCTGAGCGTCGCGCGCAATACCGGGCTTGCGGCAACGCGTGGCGATATCGTGCTGTTCACCGACGATGATGTGGTGGTCGAACCCGATTGGCCATTGGCGATCGTGCGGGCCTTCGATGACCCGGCGGTTGCGGCGGTCACGGGCCTCGCACTTCCAGCCGAACTCGAAACCGCGGCACAGGTCGCATTCGAACAGGATCTGGGCGGTTTTGGCCAAGGGTTCCGGGCGATGGATTTCGATGGCGATTTCTTCGCCGCGATGAAATCCCGCGGCGTTCCGGTCTGGCGGATCGGGTCCGGCGCGAATATGGGTTTCCGGCGCGAGGTGTTCGACACGGTCGGTCGGTTCGACGAGCGATTGGGTGCCGGTGCCAGCGGCTGTAGCGAAGATTCCGAAATGTGGTATCGCGTGCTGGCCGCCGGTTGGCGTTGCCGCTATGAACCGGCTGCGGTCGTCCATCACTATCATCGCGCCGACTGGAACGATCTCGTCAGGCAACTCCGTGATTATACCAGGGGCCATGTCGTCGCCCTGTTCATCCAATATTGGAACCACCGGGATTGGGGCAATTTGCGGCGCGTCTTCATCGCGCTGCCCGGTTATTATCTCTGGCTGCTGAAGGAGGGATGCCGGCGCGGTTTCGGTCCTCGCCAACGGTTGCTGCCGGCCGAATTCTCTGGCTGGTGCGCCGGCCTCAAGGCGGCCTTTGCCCACTGGCGTGAGCCGGCGAATGGCGCGGCGCCGCACCTGTACAAATCCCCGCGGGCAGCGTTTTTGCGCCGGAACCCCTTCCCGAAGCCACTGCTCGACGGTTTTTTCTTTCGCGAGAAGATGAGGGCGATCCATCATGTCGCCCCGGACGAGCCGATTTCGCGCATACTCGAGATCGGCGGCGGCCGGAGCGGCCTGACGGCACTGCTCTATCCGACCGCAGAGATCATCAATCTCGATCTGGAGCCCGGCTATGGCAGCGCACCGTGCAATCGGCGACCGGGCACCCGGTTCATCTGCGGTGACGCGACCCGATTGCCGTTCACCGACGGACGGTTCGACCTTGTGACCCTGTTCGACGTCATCGAGCATATTCCAGCCGATGGCCGGGCCATGGCGGAGGCGTTGCGCGTGCTTCGTCCGGGCGGCGCACTTCTCGTCAGCACGCCCAATGAGAACTGGCAGTTCCCCTATTACCGGTTGCTGCGCCCGATCTGTCCGAGCGAAGAAACGGTCATGGCGGAATGGGGACATGTCCGGCGGAGCTATCGGCTCCAAGAATTGGAGCAGTTGGTCGGGTTTCCGGCGGGCCGGATTGCGAACTTTATCACGCCGATGACCGTGCTTGGCCACGATGTCGCCTTCTCGCGCTTGCCGCCCAGGCTTCGCACCCTTGCCTGTGCGCTCCTGATGCCGCTGACCGGGCTCGGATATTTCTTGTATCGGCCGAAAGGGCGAGGCACCGAAACCGCCAGCGCGTGGCGCAAGGCATGAGGTCGGTGGCGATGCAGGCCGATGACCGCGGCATGATCCCGGGAACCTGTGCCGCCCCTATGCTCTCCGGGCGGCCACTATCGCGGAAACGCCGGCACGGATAGAGCATTGCTCGCCGGACGAATTACGGGGTGAGTTTCTTGCTCATATAGACGGTTGTTCCACCCATGAATGGTTCCTGCCGGTCAACGACGTATCCCAGCCTCGTGTAAAACGCGATGTTGGTTTCAAACGCGGCACTCGTCAGCAGGCGGGCCTCCGCATACCCGGCCTCGATAGCCTTGCTCTCAGCATGCGCCATCAATCGTCGGCCCAAACCCTTGCCGTGGCTCTCCGGTCTTACGGCAACATTTTCGATCCAAAGATGGTCCGAATTTAGCATCGTCTCGATCAGCCC
>JAXDMU010000435.1:0-4664 GCA_034665905.1 Aliidongia sp.
GCGGCGCACAGCGCCACCGACAGGATCGAGCGGCGGGTCCAGCGCTCGACGGCGGGTGCGGTGCCGCTCATGGCGACCGCCGCCGCAGGTACCGGCCCAGCGCGCCGTTCGTGGCGAGCCGGGCGAACAGCACCAGGAAAAACACCAGATGGCCGGCGATCAGAAAGCCTTGCGGGTTGATCTCGGCCCCAATGCTTTGCGCCACACCGAGCAGGATGCCGCCGCCCAGCGTGCCCCAGAGCGAGCCGGCCCCGCCGATCACCGCCGCCTCGAAGGCGAAGATCAATTGTGGTGCGCCGGCATAGGGGCTGAAGGTGGTGCGCATCGCCATAAACGCCCCGGCGAGCCCGGTCGTGACCATGGCGAGAGCGGTCGCCGCGGCATTCACCCGGCCGGCATCGATGCCGAGCAAGCCGACCGTGTCCGGGTCCGCCGCGGTCGCGCGGATCGCCCGGCCCAGTTGGCTATAGGACAGAAAGAATTGCAGCCCGCCGAGCAGGAGAATTGCCGCGACGAAGATCAGCACGGCCAGCTTGCCGATCGAAATCTCGTCGGTCAGCGTCCAGGAATCATAGGACAGCGTGCCGAGATAGGGCGCCAGCGAGCGCGTATCGGCGCCGTAGCGTTCGAACAGCAGATTGTCGAGCATGATCGCCAGACCGAAGGTACTGAGCAGAGGCACCAACGGACCACCCCGCACGCTGCGCTCCAGAACGAACCGTTGCAGCACCCAGCCAACCGCCGCCATCGCCGGCAGAATTGCGATCAAGCCCAGAAAGGGCGACACGCCGAACCGGCTTGCCAACTCCCACAATCCGAAGGCGGCAAGCACGGCGAAGCTGCCATGGGCGAGATTGACGATGCGCATCACCCCGAACATGAAGGACAGGCCGCAGGCGATGAGCGCGTAATAGCCGCCGAGCAGCACGCCTTGGATGATCTGATCGACCCAGATCATGGTGCGCGTTCCGCTGTCGGGCGATCGACGCCGAAATAGGCGCCCATGACCCGATCGCGATCCATCTCGGCCGCCGGCCCTTCGAGGACGATCCGGCCTTCTAGCATGCAGATCACCCGGTCGGCCACGCCCAGCGCCCGGTTCAGATCCTGTTCGACCAGGATGATCGTCGTGCCGGTCGCGACCAGCGTTTGCAGCGAGGCATAGAGCTGATCGACCGCGAGCGGCGACAGGCCGAGCGAGACTTCGTCGAGCAGCAGAATCTCGGGATTTGTCAAAAGCGCCCGCGCAATCGCGACCGCCTGTTGCTGGCCGCCCGACAGCGTGCCAGCCCGCATCGGACGCAGCGGCGGCAATTGCGGAAACGCCGCCATCACACTATCGAGTGTCCAGCGCCCGGCTCGCCCGGCCGAGCGCGCCAGCCGCAGATTGTCCTCGACGCTCATCTGCGCGAAGAGGCGGCGCCCTTCCGGCACCAGAGCGATGCCCAGCGCGACCCGCCGATGCGACGGGATCAGGGTCACATCGGCGCCGTCGAACCAGATCCGGCCGCCGGATGGCGCATGCGCCCCGGCGATGGCGCGCAGCAGGGTCGTCTTGCCGGCACCATTAGCACCGACCAATGCGACGACCTCGCCCTGATCGAGGTGCAGCGACACGTCGCGCACGGCATGCAACAGGCCGTGGCGCACCGCCAGATGCTCTACCGCGAGTCGGCGCATGGCGCATCCTGGCCGAAATAGGCGTCGATCACGGTGCGGTCGGTCAGCACCGTTTGCGGATCGCCGTCGGCGATCACCCGGCCGGCATCCATGCAGACCAGCCGCCCCACCACTTGAAGCAAAATATGCACGATGTGTTCGATCCAGACGATGGCGATGCCGCGCCCGCGCAAGTCGCGGATGGTCGCGACCAGCTCGCTGGCCTCGCCATCGGTCAAGCCGCCGCCGATCTCGTCGAGCAGCAGTACGGCCGGATTCGTCGCCAACGCCCGCGCCAGTTCCAGCCGTTTGCGGTCGAGCAGGCCCAGCGTCTCGGCCGGGCGGTTGGCGACCGATCGCATGCCGCAGATCTCCAGACAATCGAGACACCGGTCATAGGCATCGCGGCCGGCAAATCCGCCGCCATGCGCGGCCGCGACGAAAATATTCTCGAACACACTCATGCCGCCGAACGAGCGCGGCACCTGATGCGTGCGCGCGATCCCCAGGCGGCAACGTTCCGCCGCCGGCTGGCGGGTGACATCGGCACCGCGCAGCCGCACCGATCCGGCATCCGGCCGGAGCGCGCCCGACAGCACGCGCAGCAGCGTGGTCTTGCCGGCGCCGTTCGGGCCGACGATACCGATCGCCTCGCCGGCTCCCAAGGTGAAATCGACCCGATCGAGCACCACAAGCGCGTCGAAGCGCTTGCGGAGCCCCGTGGCGGAGAGCAGTTGGCCGTCATCGCTCATGTGTTGAAGGGCAGCAGCTTTGTTTGGATCGGAACGTTGGGGTCGGTGGCGTGCTCCGTCACCACGTAATCCAGCGGAAATTTGCTGCCGGCCGGCGCCTTGACCCATTGCGCGCCGATGATCGAGCCGGGCGAGACGTTGGGGACCGGGCCGGCGGTGAAATCGATCACGCCGACCATGGTGGTGAGCTTCAGCGTCGAGAGCGCCTTGGCGACGGCCGGCTTCTGTTTCGGATCGCTGCTGTTTTTGAGCGCCTGAACGCCGGCATCGATCAGCGACATGCTGGCGCCGAGTTGCTGCGTCCATTGATTGCCCGAAGCGTGCTCGTAGCCCTCGGCCAGCTCCAGCCCGGTGACGCCGGTCAGGGTCGATTTATAGGGAAACGCCTTATGCCAATAGCAGGCACTCGCCATATTATGGCCGAGTGCGCCCAGCGCCTCGATCTCCGAGGGAAACAGCCCGGTTTTGGCGACTTCGCAGATCTTCACCTGGCGGGTGAAGCCCTGCTGTGCCGCCTGACGCCAGAAGGCGGTGAAATCCGGCGGCAAGGGGCATCCGCTGACGATCTCGCAATGCTCTTTCTTGAAGAGCGCGATCTGCGCCGAATAATCGGTCGTGCCGTCCTCGTAGGGGCCGGCATCGATGATGGTGAAGCCTTCCTTGGCGAGCAGCGGGGCCAGATGCTGACGCAGCGCATTGCCGTCGGCGTCGTTCGGATAGAGTACGCCGACCTTTTTGTTGGTCGTCACCGAATCATTCCATTGCGAGACGTAGCAGCGGAAGAATTCATCGACGCCGAAGCCGAAATGATAGGTCCATTTGAACGGCGACGGCTCGCCATGCCTGGCGCCGCGCCCGAAATACCAGGCTTCCCACGGCATCACCGTCGAGAGGCACGGCACACCGGCCGCCTCGCAGGCATCGGCCACCGGATTGATCGTCTCGGGTGCCGAGGTTGCCAGCATCAGATCGACATTGGCGGCGTTGAGCAGTTCCTTGGCCAGTTGGCTCGCGCGCGACGCATCGGACTGTGTGTCGCGGTCGAGGATCTCGACCTGATAGGTCCGGTCGCCGATGGTAATTCCGTGGGCCAGTGATTTGCGCGCCAGTTCCAGCACGTAACCATCGGTCTTGCCGAAGCCGGCGAGCGCCCCGGTGCGCGGGCTGACGAAGCCGATCTTGAGCGTGTTTTGCGGTTCGGCCGCGCCCCAGCCGGAGCGGGCGGCGGCGAGCGCCAGACCGCCCGCGCCCAAAATCAGCTGGCGCCGCGACGGGCTGCCACCAAGCCGGAAAATGCTGTTCGTGTCGTCGTCCATATTTCCCCCTGTGGTTTATTGCGGAAGCCTTTCGAGACTTCCTTCGTTCAGGAAATGCGCGATCGTCGCGATCTGGTTGTCGGCGAGCAGCGCCGGGGCATGGCCGGCGTCGGGCACCTCGAACAAGGTTGCCCGCGGACCGCGGCGCGTCATCTCCGCCGCCGTCTCGGCCAGCAACAGATCGGATTGGGCGCCCCGAATCACCAAAGTCGGGCAGCGGATCAGATCATAGACCGGCCACAATTCGACATCGTTCTGTTCGCCGTGGAACGGCAGGGCGATCGCCGGATCATAGGCCAGGGCGAGCTTGCCATTGGCGAGCCGGCGATGGCCATGCAGGGCCATACTGCGCCATTGCGCATCGGTCAGGCGGCCGAACGAGGCGGCAACCCGGCGGAAATATGCTTCGACCGCGGCCAGATCGTCGAACTCTTCGCCCTGCCCGGCATAGCTGCCGATCCGCTCCAGCGCTGCCTTCGGGATCAGTCCGCCGACATCGTTCAGCACAAGACGGCGGATCGGCGAATTGGGCTGGCTCGCCAGCATCATGCCGATGATGCCGCCCATTGAGGTGCCGACGAAATCGATCGTCTCGCTCTCCAGGCTGCCGATCAGCGCCGCCACCGCACCGAGATAGAGCGGGTAGCCGTAATCCGTTGCGACCGGCAGGAAGCCGCTCAACCCACGGCCCGGCATGTCGGGCGCGACGACCAGCCGCCCATCGGACAAATGCTCGGCCAGCGCATCGAAATCCCGCCCGTTCCGGGTCAGCCCATGGACACACACGACCGGCGGCCCGCCCGCCGCGCGCGGCGCCCAGCGGCTGTAGGCGAGCTTGTAGAAGCCGTGCGGGCCGAGGCAGAGCTGGGTATGGGCGGTCATCGGCATGGCGGTCGGGTCCGTTGCGGGTTACCCCGCTTTATAGCATGGCATGGGG
>JAXDMU010000436.1:0-9993 GCA_034665905.1 Aliidongia sp.
GCTCCGCCGCCTGCGCCGGCCGACCGTCATTCAGCTCGGCCACACCGGCCTGGGTGAGCGCGTCACTCACGCGGATTGCCCCGCCGGTCGTGCAGGAGATGGCTCAAAACACTGGTTCCTCAGCCTGATCGATGCGTTATTAGGATAGGTGGCGCAGTTGCGCGTCGTTGGCAAGCGGCCACCCGAAGGGGGTGCGATCTTGAACAATACGGCAAAACGCCGTATACTCCCATTCATGGCTCAATCTTCATCTCCTCCCACGGCCAGATTGGAAGCGCGCCTGCCGATTGAGGTTCATGCTTTGCTCAAGCGCGCGGCCGAGATCCAAGGTCGGACGCTGACGGATTTTGTCGTGTCGGCGGCACACGACGCCGCCCGGCAGACGATCGAGAGCACCGAGATCGTGATGTTGTCGCTCGACGATCAGCGGCGATTGGCCGACGCCCTCCTCAATCCGCCGGAACCGGCATCGGCCCTGAAGCGGGCGTTTCAGCGCCGACGTGACTTGTTCGGCGAGGCGTGATCCCACCCTTTCGTCTCGAACCGCTCGGCACCCAGGATCGGTCCGGCTTCGACTGCGGCGTGGCCGCCCTCGACCAGTATTTTCGGACGCAGGTGACGCAGGATGCAGGGCGGCGGGTGACGAACTGCTTTGTCGCGATCGAAGCCGCCACGGATCGGATCGCGGCCTTCTATACCGTCGCATCGGCCAGCGTGGCGACGGGCGACCTGCCGGAAGACATCACGAAACGGCTGCCGCGCTGCCCGACTTTGCCGGCGGTGCGCATCGGCCGCCTCGCCGTCGATCACCGGTTCCAGGGAAACGGCTTGGGAACCGCGATGCTCGCCGATGCCGCACACCGGATTCTGGTCGCAGCACCGGCGGTTTTCACGCTCCTGGTCGATGCCAAGGATGATCAGGCTGTCGCGTTCTATCAACATCACGGGTTTCGCCGGTTCACGAGCCAACCGCGTACCTTGTTCCTGCCGATGGTCGAGGCGGATAAGGTATGGATTCAATCTTGTGGCGATTAGATTGCAGTTGACATAGCCACTGCGCACAAATAGTTGGATACATGATATCGCGCAGTAGGGGATGCCATGCCAATTTTGTTCAACTCATTGCTGGCCCAATTCGGCATTGCTCCAGCGGATACCATCTTGCTTCGCCATCAAGACAAACGAGCAGCACCTGGACGGACACCATATGAGCTGTGGCGCGACAACCGTCCTGCCTTCGAGGATTACCAATCCGGCCAGAGTTTCGCGAACGGGCCGAAGCTCCGACGAGCGCCTAATTGGGCTTCGTTTGTAGGGACCCCTGACGGTGCGACAATGTTCGTTGGCCTGTATTCTGCGAAGTATAAGGGCCTGCTTGCCGAAGACGCTCCAGAGCCACATATAGATGGGATTGCTTTTGCCGGAAGTCACGATGTCTACGAGTTGCGGGTTGATGAGCGGTTGGCCGATTTGGAAGGGAAGCTCTTCATCGACTGGGGGCAAGGAAAACTGGCTTGGGTACAGCGGGCCGATAACCAGAACAAGCCGATCGTAGAAATGCATCCAAAGTTCCAGGAACGGGAATTCCCCGGATTTCTGAGCCTCCGGGAACCTTTGTCGAAGGTGGCAGGATTGCCGAAGACTTGGATCGTCCCACTCATGCAGGCGAAGGGCGTCTACCTACTGACTTGCCATAAAACTCACGAGCAATATGTTGGTTCAGCCTCGGGGGAAGAGGGGTTTTGGCAGAGATGGATGGAATACGTCATGACCGGACATGGCGGCAACGTCGCTTTGAAGAGTCGGGAATATAGCGACTATCAAGTCTCGATTCTGGAGGTCGCCGGGAGCGCTTCAAACCTTGACGATATTCGGAGCATGGAGTCCCGATGGAAGGAAAAGCTGCAAAGTCGGGAAATGGGGTTGAATAAGAACTGACATTGGATCGATCGGTATCGATCATCGTGGCATCACCGGCCACAACCAATCCGGCACCGCAGGCGCCACCCGTGCCCCGTCAGCCATCAACTTCCCCCCCCATCTCCAGCGCCTCCACCCGGATCACCGCCACCGACCGATCCCCTTGACCCGAGCGGATTTCGCCCGCTTCGCCGCCGTCCTCCCGCGGCACCAGCGTGCCCGGTTCGGGCAGCGGGCCGTCGATCGCCACCGGCATCAGGCGTTTCTTGATCAGCCCGCGATATTTCGTCCGCGCGGTCAGTTCCTGACCGAAATCGCAGCCATTGTCCCAGGCGACGCCATTCTCGATGCGGGCTACGACTTTGCCGCCTTCCGAAAGCCCGATTTGCGCCCGCATGTTGGCGGGGATAACCCCACTCGCCCATTCGACGCTATTGTCAGATTGGTCTGGGTCGCCATAGCCGCCTCCACAATGACACTGAAATCCCATCATGTGACGTCCACGAGACGATGTCATTTGCTCTTCGGCCGGTGCATTTCGGTTCAAAGGGCGGCCGCACGCTTTGCCGGCCGCCCTTCTTCACAACAGTCTTACGCGGCCAACCCGCGCTCCAGACAAGCCGCCAACCTTCGGGCGAACCCCGACGGGTCCGGCAACGACTCGCCCTCGACGATCCGCGCCTGATCGAGCAGCAGCCACGCCGCATCCTCGATCTGTGCCGCGCCGCCGGATGCCCCGGCGGTTTCGGCCAGACGCCGGATCAGCGCATGCCCCGGATTGATTTCGAGCACGCGCTTGGCTTCCTGGCCCAGTTGCTTGTGCTGGCGCAACAGCCGGGCCAGATGCATGTCCATGTCGCCATCGTCGGCAACGAGGCAGACCGGGCTCTCGGTCAGCCGATCCGACGTACGGACATCCTTGACCGCATCGGCCAGCGTCAGCTTGAGCAGCGCGATCAGGCTGGCGATATTGGCCGCCGGTTCGGGCTTTTCCGCTTCGGGCTTGGTCGGGTCGGCTTCGATCTCGCCCAGATCGGCGCCGCCACGGGTGACGGATTTGAACTCGAACTCCTTGAATTTGCCGATATTGGGTAGCCAGAATTCATCGACCGGATCGGTCAGCACGAGCACCTCGACGCCCTTGGCGCGATAGCCTTCGAGCTGCGGGCTCTTGAGCGCGATCTCCAGCTTGTCGCCGGTGATGGTGTAGATCGCCTTCTGCCCCGGCTTCATTCGGCCGATATAGTCATCGAGCGAGACAAGCGCCTCGCCCTGGGTCGAGCGGAACCGGGCGAAGCCCAGAATCGTCTCGCGTTGTTCGAAATCCTCGTACAGCCCTTCCTTTAGCACCGCGCCGAAATTTTCCCAGAATTTGGCGAATTCTTCGGGCGCGTCCACGGCCTTCTTCGCCAGATCGCCCAGAATCCGCTTGGTCAGGCCCTGGCGGATCTTGGCGATCATCGCGTTGGCTTGCAGCGTCTCGCGGCTGATATTGAGCGGTAGATCCTCGCTATCGACCACGCCCTTGACGAAGCGCAGATAGGCCGGCAGCAGATCGGCGCAATCGTCGGTCACGAAGACGCGGCGGACATAGAGGCGGATATTGTGCTTGCGCGCCGGATCGAACAGATCGAACGGCTTGGTCGACGGCACGAACAGCAGGTTGGTATATTCGAGCGTGCCTTCGGCCTTCCAATGCAGCGTCAGCCAGGGCTCGTCGAAGCCATGGCCGACGGCATGGTAGAATTCCTTGTATTGCTCCGGCGTGATCTCGGATTTGGACCGGGTCCACAGCGCCGAAGCCGTGTTCAGCACCTCCTCCTTGCCGTCTTCGAGCAGCACGATCGGCAGGGCGATATGGTCGGCATAGGTTTTGACGATATGGCGCAGCCGAACCGGCGACAGGTAATCGCCCTCGTCTTCCTTGAGATGCAGGGTGATGCGCGTGCCGGTTTCCGCCTTCTCGGCCGAGGCCACGGTGAATTCACCCTTGCCGTCGGAACTCCAGCTATGGGCTTCGCTTTCGCCGGCCTTGCGCGAAACGACTTCGACCCGGTCGGCCACCATGAAGCAGGAATAGAACCCGACGCCGAACTGGCCGATCATCGCCACGTCGCTCTTGTTCGTCTGGCTCAATTGCTTGACGAAGGCGGCGGTGCCTGAGCGCGCGATGGTGCCCAGATTCTCGACCAGTTCGTCGGCGCTCATGCCGATGCCGTTATCGTCCAGCGTCAGCGTGCGCGCCGCCTCGTCGGGTGTCAGCACGACCCGGTATTTGCCTTCCGGGGTGCCCAGTTCGGGCTGGGTCAGCGCCAGGTAGCGCAGCCGGTCGCACGCGTCCGACGCGTTGGAAATCAACTCGCGCAGGAAAACCTTTTTGTCGCTGTAGAGCGAATGGGCGACGATATCGAGCAGCCGACTGACTTCGGCCTGAAAGCTTCTGGTTTCTGCCATCTTGTGAGACCTGAGGGTTGCCGGAAATGCCCCTCATATGTAGCGGGGATCGGGGCAGCGCAACCCTCTTTCGCGTGCGTTCGGTACGGAAAGGGGCGGCGTGATATCATCCCTCGCCGATAGCGACGCTCCCGGCCGCCGCTGCTGTGTCGATCAGGGCGGATAATCCTGATCCATCCACGCCTTGAACGCGGCGATGAACGTCGTCGGAAACGGCGGAAACGGCGGCGGTGGCATCTGGGCCGGATCGGATGCGATCAACGAATAGATGATCGCGGCATTTGCCTTGACGTCGGCGTAATCGGCCAGATCCAGGCGCCACATCATCTGGCCCCGATATTTGAAGAGCATTCCCTGGATATCGGCGGCGAAAGTCACAGGTGTCGCGGACATGATCCCCCCTAATCGAACGTGGCGGTGCAGACCGCGCCGCTGCCGGCCAGGGCGTCGATGCGACCTTCGCCCAGCATTTCGAAACGGCCAAAATCCAGTACCCAAAGGCGCCGCCCATCCGGCGACACGGCCACGTCGATCGGACGCTCCAGGCCGGGCGGCAGCGCCACGGGATGGGCCGACCAATCGGCGGGATCGACGCGCAGCATGGTCCGCCCGACCTTGGCGCCGGGCGGCGCCGTCATCGGCTTTTCGTCCCCGAACAGGGCGACCAGAAGCTGGCCCGGCCAACGGTGGGCCGTGGGCGGCAGGACCGCGAATTTGGCGGCGGCGGCGTTGACCGCGAAGCTCAGCAGCGGCTTCTCGGGCGCCGGTAATGTGTCGTGGTTGGCCAGAATGGCGCTTGGATGAGGACCGCGGGTCGGGCGGAAGGCCGGGTCGTCGACCGGACGGCCGCCGACAAAATCGGGCCACCCATACCAGGCGCCTCGTTTCACTTCGTACAACACGTCCGGTGCATGGCCGATCGGGCGCGACCCGCGATCGTCCGCGCCCTGATCGGTCGCCAGCAGGCGTCCGTCGGGCAGGAACCCCAGCCCATAGGCATTGCGCACGCCCCACGCGACGAGTTCAAGCCCGCTGCCGTCACGGCGGCAACGCATGATCGAAGCCGTGCAGGGAACGCGGCCCGGAACCCGTGCCGTCGGCGCCGAAGAGTCGCCGAACGGTGCAAAGGGCCGGGTCAGTGCCGACGCCGCCGGGCGGTCGGACAGCGGGTCCGGTGTTTCGAACACCTGACCGGACAACGCGATGTCGTAGCCGGGTATATCGCACGGATGCGGCAACTGCTTCAGCCACGCCATCTCGTAGGCGTCCAGCCCGACCACCCCCATATTGGTCATCGCGCCCTGGGAGAAGTAAAGCCAGCCATCCGGTCCTATCGCGACCATGTTCGTGTGGTAGTTGCCGCGTCCCGGCAGCCCGTCCAGCACGGGTACCGGCGCGTGCTCGGGCTGCCAGCGGCTGATCCGGCCGGGGAACCCGCCTTCGGAAATATAGAAGCAGCCATCATGCCAGATCAGGCCGTTGACCGGTTGACGCAGTCCCTCCAGTACGACCGAGGTGCCGCCCTGCGCGTCGATTCGGCGAATGCGGCCGCCGGGCTGGGCACCGCCGAAGGGCAGGCCGCTTTCCGCGACATACAGCACGCCCTCGCCATCCAGCGCGAGGCTGGTCGGGAAGTCGAGGCCGGTTGCGGTCTGGGTCCAGCCGGTAAGCCGGTCCATGGTTCAAACGCACCCGATCGCGACGGCACTCGCAAAAAGGGCTGCGGCGCATCCGGCCGGTGACAGGCGCGATCCGACGGCTCGTCCTGCGGCGCAGGCGATCAGCACCGAGCCGGCACCGACCAACCCCCAGGCTGCCGCGATGGGAAGCGGAACCGCGGCCCCCGCCATCAGATTATCGAGTCCGAGCAGCACGGCCAGTGCCGCGATGGTTCCGCCGCCGGCAATCAACCGGGCGGGATCGCGCCGGGCAAGGTGCAGGCCCAACACCGCCAGCCCCAGAGTCGCCAGCAGGGCCACCTGAATCGACGCCGTGGGCGCGCCCGTCGGCAGCACGCCGCCTAAAAGCGCACCAGCCATCGGGGCCACCAGCTCGACCCCGGCGAACCAGGCGGCCAGCCGCCGCAATCGGTCGGCCCTGTGGCACAGCGGCGCGAGCGCCAGCGCCACCACTATGTTGTCAAGGGCCAGGAATGGCCCCAGGCTCGACCAGATCATCATGGGGTGCCGCCTTCCGCTTGGGTTTTCAGGCCATAGATCCGCAATACGCCGCCATCGCCGCCAAAGACCAGGGCGCCCGCCACGACGAAATTGCCGCAGATTGCCGGCCCCATGCAGTAGCCATAACCGCCATTTAATCCTCCGGTCTCCTGTCCCAGCCGATCCTCGAACAGCAATGACCCGTCCGCGGCGGAGAAGGCATAGAGCGAGACCCAGGTGGTGGTCATGAACACCACGTCGTTGGCGATGGCGGGCGAACTGAGCCCGGACTCGTTCACATTGGTATAGAGCGGCGGCACGGGCGTGGCGTACCGGCTGACCGTGTGCCCCATATAGGGATGCTCGACCGTCTCCCAGACATCGGCCAGCGTCGTCCCGTCAAGCGCACGCAGAAACGGCGTGGTTTCTGTGTCGATGCCCGGCGCCACGGCATGGTAATTGTTGCCCCCGACCCCGACGAAGATCCGGTTCGTGACGGGGTCGATGGCTGCCGTGCTGTAGATACCCGAATAATTCTCGGCATCTTCGGTATCGGACTGGCGGTTGGCGATACGCGGGTTGGGGGTATTGTTATTCGCTTGTTCTGTATCGGGATGGGGATCGACGGTCGGGATCTGGCCCTGATCCTCAGTCGTACCGGTGAATTTCGGCAACAGTTGGCGCCAGGCCAGACAATCCAGCGTGTCGGCATCGAGTACGAAAAACGAACCGTTCTTGCAGCCGACCGCGACGACTTTTCGCCCGCCCGGGAGCGAATAGAGCGTCGGAGAGGCGCCGATATCGACGTCGATGTCGCTGTCCCGATAGTTGCTTTCCGGCGGGATCTGGAAGAACGCGACGAACGCGCCTGTTCCGGCGTCGAGGGTGACCAGGCCGTTCGACCATCCCGGTGTCGGGACCGGCCCGTCGGGTACGCCGTTCCCGACCGGACAATAAAGCCGGTCCAGCGCCGCGTCATACGCGATGGAGCCCCAGACAGAGCAGCCCAGCGTCACCGGCGCGCCCCTGCGTACGGTGAAGGGCGGCGGGACAGGGTCCAATCCGCTCAGCACGGATTCCGGCAGCTCGTTCGGCTGATTGATGTAACCGCAGGCATATTGATTGGTACAGAAGATCCAGACGACGTTGCCGGTCGCGGCATCCAGGCAGAACACGAAGCTATAGAGGTCCGGATTTTCCCCTTCGCCGATGCCGACATAAACACGGCCATTGACCACAAGCGGCGACGACCAGCCGGCGGCCGGAGCGTTTTCATTCGTGGGATCGCTGTCGGGGTCGAAGGTCTGGACCGGCTGGTTATGGACCAGGTCGCGGTTACGCAGATCGGTCACCCAGCGCTGTGCCAGCGTATCGGCGTCCAGACAATACAGTTTGGCATTGAAGCCGACGAAATAGACCAGCCCGCCAACGAGTGTCGGCGTCGTCCCCATGCCGCAGAAGCCGTGGGTGTCCCGTTCGTTCGGCATGATCGCCCAGTTGAACGTGGCGGCGATCGTCCCGCTGGTCAGTTCGATCTTGTGCAGCATGCCGCCCAGCGCCTGTGCCGTGCCCGGCGTGTTGGCGACGCCGACATAGATGAAGTCGCCCGACACCGCTGGCACGGACAGGATCGGTCCACCGAGTTTGACCGTGTGCAGGACGCCGAATTGCTGCGCCTGTAGGGCCTGGGCGCTGATGGCGGTCCGGTCGGGTCCGACATAGCCCGTATGGGCGGGATCGCCGTGATACATCCACCAGCCTGTCGGTGCGGCCTCGATTGCCATGGGTCTGGTTCTCCCGGTACGGAGCCCTAAATCGCGGGGCAGGGGGTCAATAAGAGCGAAGCGTCAGGCTCCAACTGAAATCGGCTTGGCCGGCGGTGTAATGGCATTGCATGCAGCTATTGCCGCCCGCTCCTGCCGCGTCCCGCTGAGATTGAAAGAAAGTTTCTATGGCCGCGTTTATCGCACCTGCGACCGGGAAGGGCTGGCCCGCCCCGCCAGGGTACAGTCCGCCGGCCTCCACGGTCTGAAACCCCTCCTGGGCGACCGGCATGGAAGGCCATTGGGTCATCACAAGCTGATAATAGGCCAGCGGCGTTCCTGCCAGCGCCGCCTGCCAGCGCGTGTTCAGATCCGTCGTGCCGTTGCCGGCCGGGGTTGTCGGGATCGGGTTGAAGCGGGTGACCTGCGCCGGCGACCGCTGACCGGGCGGGACCGGACCCTTGTCCTTGGGCCGATTGGCCCATCCCTGATCGGTCGGTGGTGTTGCGGTACCGTTGTTCAAAGTCAAGGGGGCATGGGGCGGCGAACCCTTATCGGGGGGCACGTTATCGACCTGCTCCAGGGTCGACCAGACCCATTGCGGGAAGGGTGCCACCTTGCGGGCGATATGGAGCGCGATCAGGCCGAGTTTTGCCGAATGGCACACGGGCGGGGTGGCGGTCGGATCGTAGATGGCGGCGTTGATCCAGTAATAGCGGCTGGCATCGTCCTGGACGGTCAGCTGTTTCCAGCCGGCCTTCAGCATCATCGCCCCCGGCGCGGCGGGGGCGGCGCTGCCGATGGGCATGGCGATGGGCGCCTTCATTTCGGCCTGCGCCAGATTCCGAGCCAAATAGAGCCAACTAGCCGGATCGGCGTCGGCACCGCGGACGAAATCGTATTGCGCCTGATCATAGGCGATTTCGTAGTAGATGTAGTTGTTGTTCTGGTCGACCAGCGGGAAAGAAAAGGCTTGGTTCAGGTCGCTCAGCAACGAGCCAGCCTCGCTAATTCTGGTCATGACCTTGCCGCCGGCCGGCAGATTCGGGCACAGGGTGCTCGGCTGAGTCTGGTTCCACGCGATCGGACGTTGCGTGCCGCCCGGGAACAAAGCGGTGTCCGTGAGATAGCTGCCCCAGACCGTGGAATAGTTGTTCCCGGCCTTGGTCAGGGCAGCCGGGTCCGTGGGGTTCAGCGGAACGCCCCGTTGGCTGGGGTTGACCGGCCACATCAGGGCAACGAAGCTTTGCCAGGAGAAACTGTCGAAGAACGGACGTGCGGCCTCGGGCGTCTGGGTGGAATGTGCCGGGATGGCAAGCGGCAACGTGCCGGCGAGCGTGGGGGGCGGCGGCGTGGTCTGTGCAAAGGGGGCACCGCCGACGATCAACGCTCCGATCGCCATGCCGGACAAGATGCGCAGGCGCCGGGCGCGCCTGGTGATGTTTTCAGTCAAGCGATCCCCCTTCGAAAAATTCACGCATATATAGAAATCTTCTATCCCATGGAGATTACCATGAGAATCTTCAGCGAACAATATGGAGCGAAATCGCCGATTTTGTAAGTTGCGACCAACCCGCGCTTTGAGCAGACGCGCGCCGTGGCCGCTTTGGGGCGCCCGGTTCACATGCGCTTGCAATTCGCCGGTTTCCGGCCGATCTTTCTGCCATGGCGCAGAACGGGAACGCCGGGCGGATCAC
>JAXDMU010000437.1:0-9782 GCA_034665905.1 Aliidongia sp.
CAGGCCGAGATGTTCGCCGAGACCGCTTCCCTGGGCGGACTTGCCCTTCAGCTTTGCTATTTTCGCGGCTTCGGCCAATTCGAGGCGGCACCGTGGCTGAGCGACGGCCCGGCGCTGATCGCGCGCATGACCGCGGTCACCTGCCTGCCCGGCAAGACCCAGATCGCCCGCGTTCTGCGCCACGCCATCGCCGAAGCGTCGAAAGGCCGGGTCAACGCGCTGGTCTATGTCGGCGACTGCATGGAGGAGGATGCCGATCTGCTGGGCGACCTCGCCGGCAAACTCGGCCTGCTGGGCGTGCCGGCCTTCATCTTTCAGGAGGGCAGCGAACCCGGCGCCAAGCGCCTCTTCCAAGAGATCGCGCGGCTGACCCGTGGCGCCTATATGAGTTTCGATTCGGCCAGCGCCAAGGCATTGCGCGATCTGCTGAAAGCCGTGGCGGTCTATGCCGCGGGCGGACGCAAGGCGCTCAGCCATTATGCCGAGCATGCCGGCGGCGAGATATTGCGCCTGACCCGCCAATTGCCTTGATCTGATGATCACCTTCATCCTGGTGCTGCTGGCGGTGGCGGCGATCGCCGGCCTGTTCTGGTTCCTTGTCACCATCCCACCCGCCTCGATCCTGCGCCTGCTGCGCTGGGGCCTTGGCATCGTCCTGGTGCTCGTCGCGGTCTATCTGCTGGCGACCGGGCGCGGTGCGCTCGATCTACCGTTGGCGGTGCTGCTGTTTTTTCTGCGCAGCGGCGGCACGGTGCCGGGGATCGGGCTGTTCAGGCGGGTGCGCGCCTGGTTCGGCGGCGGGCCGGCGGTGCCGAGTGCCGCGATCGAGACGCAATGGTTGCGCATGGTGCTCGACCGCGAGAGCGGCGCGCTCGATGGCGAGGTGCTGGCCGGACAGTTTACCGGCGCGCCATTGGGGCAGCTCTCGCTTGAACAGCTACGGGCCCTGCTCGCCGAATGCGCCGCAATCGACGAGCAATCGGCGCGCCTCGTCGAAACCTATCTCGACCGCACCCATCCGGGCTGGCGCGACCAGCCGCGCGCGCCACCATCCGGCCAGATGAGCCGCAGCGAAGCCCTCCATATACTGGGCCTCGCCGCCGATGCCGGGCCGGAGCAGATTCGCGAGGCCCATCACCGGCTGCTGCTGAAACTGCATCCCGATCTCGGCGGCAGCGACTACCTCGCCAGCCAGATCAATCGGGCGCGCGACGTGCTGCTGGAGGAGTGAGAAAGCGGATCGCTACTCCGCCACCTGGCGCGGCACCGCTTCGCACCAGCCTCTCGGCATGGTCAGTCGGAAGATCGTGCCGGCATTCGTGCTTTCGACCAGCGCGAGATCGCCGCCATGGGCGCGGGCGATTTCGCGGCAGATGGCAAGGCCGAGGCCGAGGCCGCCCGGACGGGCGGAGCCGACAAAGGGCCGGAACAGATTGTCGCGGGCGCGCGGCGGCAACCCGTGGCCATTGTCCGCGATGTCGATTTCGAGCCCGCCGTCCATCGCCCCGCCCGCGCTGATCGCGAGATAGTCTGCGCCGGCCTCAGTCGCATTGCGCACCAGATTCAGCAACACCCGGAATAGCTGGTCGCGGTCGCCCTCGATACCGCTGCCGAGCGTCGCATTTTCGATGCGGATCGCCGCCATCGCCGGGCCGCAGGCGGCAATGACTTCGTCAACCAGCGGTTCGAGCGCGAAACGAACCAGCGTCAGGGGCGGTGCATCGTCGCGGGTGAAGGCGAGCGTGCCGGCGCACAGGGTCGCGGCGCGGTCGATCGCGGCCAGGACGGACGACGCGGCCCGGCGCACCTCCGGTGACCGGTTCTCGGCCAATTGGTCGGAGACGAGGCGGGCAGTCGACAGGATGTTGCGCAGATCGTGATTGATCTTGGTCACGGCCGTCCCCAGGGCCGCGAGTCTCGCCCGCTGGCTCAGGGCCAGGCGTACGGCTTCCTGCATGTGGGCGAGTTCCCGTTCGGCCACGCCGACCTCGTCGCGGCGCCCGGACGGGACGATGACGCGGCTGGCATCGTCCGGCTCCGCCCGGAACGCCACCATGCTTGCGGTCAACCGCCGCATCGGTCGCACCAGAAGCATTTGCAGGCAAAGATAGAGCAACGAGGCGGTCACCACGGAAATCACCATCGACATGACCAGCAATTGCCAGCCATACAGCTCCATGGCGGCGCGCAGCGGCCGTTCCTCAAGCGTGATTTGCAGCGCGAATCGCGGTGCGCGGGGCGAGATACCGGAAACCGCCAGAACCCGGTCGTCATCCCGCAGAAAAACCGCAAAAGCGTCGCGGATCTGTTGCCAATAGTTCGATTCGCGCAGATCGAACACGACCTGCACCTTGGGCGGTATTTTGACCCGCAGCACCCCTTCGAGCTTGGGCGAGGTATGGCCGCTTTCTTCGGGCATGGCGCTGAAAGCGCCGACATTGTTCAGCAATTCGTCTGCCAGATCCTGGCTCACCATATTGTCCGGCGCGGCTTCGAGCGCCAGAAGGGCCAGGGTGGCGCCGGCCAGCTTGTCATCGAGATAATTCAGCCGGAACCGCGTGACCGACGGCACGAAGAAGAGTATCCCTCCCAGCATCACGAAAAATACCGTGAGGGCCAGCAGCCGCACCGAAAGGCTGTGCGAGGGCGACGGAAGGGAATGAAACGAATGGATCATGATCGGAATCCTAGCATGATTCGCGCCATGTGGCGCGTTCCGCGTTGATCGTTCCCGCGTGTGTCCCCATATCGGAGTTTCGGCGTGCTTGGTGCAAATGGGGTGCAACGCTCGGGGGTTGCCGGCCAGCCTGTCCTGGCGTACTGGCATGCCGGGAATGGGAGCGAAGGTGAAGGCAATACGTGATCCTGACGAATCCGATAACGTCGCGGCAGCCGGTTTGACCGAGGACCGCGCTCACACGCCGGCGCTCGGCATGCGCCGCCGGATGTCGCTCCAGCGGCGGCGCACCGTGCGCTACAGCCGATTCGTCGGTTGGGCAAAGCTGATTTTGCCGAGCGTCGCCGGCGCGCTGATCGTGGCGCTGGCCGCATGGCCTTATCTGTCCGTCAGCCTGGAGCGGCTGAAAATCGTGTTTCCGAAGCTCGACATCACGCAGCTGCGCGACCAGAAAATGATCAACCCGCGCTATTCCGGGGTCGACAAGCAGAGCCGGCCTTTCACGGTCAGCGCCGATGCCGGCCGGCAAAATGGCGGCGATACCCACGCCGACAACAATCTTGTGGCGCTGGACGGGCCGAAAGCGGATATCCTGACCAAGGAAGGCGCCTGGGTTGTGGTCACCGGCGATACCGGCATCTATCAGGCGCAAACCCATTTTCTCGACCTGTTCGGACATGTCACGATGTTTCACGACAAGGGCTACGAGTTCAAGACCGGTTCGGCCCGCGTCGATCTCGATTCGGGCACGGCCGAAGGCCATGAGGCGATCAGCGGCGATGGTCCGTCCGGTACAGTGTCCGGAGAGGGATTTCGCGTCTTGCAAAAGGGCGATATCGTGATCTTTACTGGAAAGAACCATCTGGTTCTGGACCATGTTCATGGCGACGGCAATTAGCGTGCCCGGCAGAGAGATGCGGCTCGCTCTCCCCTTATGCCGCGCGGCCCTCGCGCTTGCGTTCGGATTTGCGGTCGGGTCAGCGCAGGCCCAGGACACCCAGCCCGCCACACCGGTGCCGTCGGCACCTGTCAAGCCGAAACCCAAGCCGGTCAAGCCGATGGCCGCACCGGCCAAGCCCGCGGCGAGCCCCGCGCCGGCCGCGGCCCCTGCACCGGTCAGCCCGCCCGCGGCCGGACAGACGACCGCAGGCATCGGTCTCGGCAGCGGCTCGGGGCCGGTCGATGTCACCTCGGACGACAGCCTTGAAATGCAGCAGGCCGACAAGGTCTATATCGCGCGCGGCAATGCCGTGGCCAAGCGCGGCGACCGGACGCTCTATGCCGACACGCTGATGGCCTATTATCGCGACGTGCCCAATACCAGCCAGACCGAGATCTGGCGCGTGGTGGCGGATGGTCATGTCAAGATCACCACGCCGACGCAGACGGTGATCGGCGATCATGCCATCGACGATCTCGACACCAAGACCGACATCATCACCGGCAAGGATCTTAAACTGACCACGCCGGTTGACGTGGTGACCGCACGCGACAGCCTGGAATGGTACGAAGACAGGAGCGTGGCCGTGGCACGCGGCGACGGGCTGGCAATTCGCCACACGCCCAGGGGCGATCGGCGCATCCGGGGCGACATATTGGTGGCGCTGGTCGTGCAGCCGCCCGGCGAGGCCCAGCGAATCAGCCGGATCGATGCCACCGGCCATGTCGTGGTTTCGTCGCCCGATCAGGTCGGCACCGGCGATACCGGCGTCTATAACGCCGAGACCGGCATCGCCACCCTGACACACCATGTGACTTTGGCGCGCGGTGAGAATACACTTACCGGTGAATATGGCGTCGTCGATACCGACAAGGGCGTCAGCCGACTGCTGCCGCGCCCACCCACCGAGCAGGACCATACCCGCAGCCGGGTCAATGGCTACATCGTTCCCCGGCAAAAGGGGTCGGCCGATGCCTCCGGTAAACCGGTCCCCGAGGCGACTCAAAAAGTCCCGCCGGACACGGCCAAAGAGCGTTAGAGTGGAGCCGATGAAGCCTTCTTCCCCCCACCCCGGATCGACCGACGAACCGGGCACTCTCACGGCCGATGGCCGCCCTCGTCTCGTGACCGCTCGGCCGGGCCTCGTCGCCACCAATCTGGGCAAGAGCTTTCAAAAACGGCCGGTGCTGCGCGGGGTTTCGATCTCGGTCAAGCGCGGCGAGGTGGTCGGGCTGCTCGGCCCAAACGGTGCCGGCAAGACCACCTGTTTTTACATCATCACCGGCTTGATCGGTGCCGATATCGGCATGGTCACGCTCGATGGTCAGGACATCACCAACCTGCCGATGTACCGGCGCGCGCGACTCGGCATCGGCTATTTGCCGCAGGAAGCCTCGATCTTTCGCGGTCTCAATGTCGAACAGAACATTCGCGCGGCACTGGAAGTGGTCGAACCCGTAGTCGATGCGCGCGAAGCCATGCTCGACGAGCTACTGGCCGAATTCTCGATCAGCCATCTGCGGCGCACGCCGTCGCTGGCCTTGAGCGGCGGCGAGCGGCGGCGTGTCGAAATCGCCCGCGCACTCGCCATCCAGCCGCATTTCATCCTGCTCGACGAGCCGCTGGCCGGCATTGATCCGATTGCGGTCAATGACATCCGTGAGTTGGTTCGGCACCTGAAGAATCGCGGTATCGGCGTGCTGATTACCGATCATAATGTCCGCGAGACGCTCGACATCGTCGATCGTGCCTATATCCTTCATGATGGCAAGGTTCTCCGCGAGGGCCTGCCGGCCGAGATCGTCGCGGACATCAACGTCCGACGCGTCTATCTCGGCGAAAGGTTCAGCCTTTAAGTCGGTGGTGCAGTGATGGCGCTCAGCCAGAGGCTCGATCTCCGACAGACCCAATCGTTGGTCATGACGCCACAGTTGCAGCAGGCGATCAAACTGCTGCAACTGTCCAATCTCGAACTGGTCGACTATGTCGAACAGGAGCTGGAGCAGAACCCCTTGCTGGAGCGCGACGACAGCGATCCCGAGGCGCCGATGATCCCCGAATCCGGGCCGACCGTGAGCGAACCGGCACCGGCGCCGGTCGAAACCGCCCAGGCGCTGGACGGCATGTCGAGTTTCGAGGGCGAGGACAAGGACGCCTGGGCCGCGGCGAGCGGGGCGGAAGGCCAGGGTGAAACCGACTATGCCGGCGACGCGGAAGCCTGGAAAACCCGCAATGGCTCAGGGCAAGGCGGCGATCTGCCCGGGCTGGAAGAAACCCTGCGCCAGGGTGTCACCCTTCGCGAGCACCTGGTCGGTCAGCTCAATTGCGACATCGAGGCGCCGGTCGACCGGATGATCGGACTGTTCATGATCGATCTGGTCGATGAGGCCGGCTACCTGACCGCCGACCTCGCTGAGATCGCCACGACTTTGGGCTGTTCGATCGAACAGGTCGAGGCGGTGCTGCTCCGCCTTCAGCGTTTCGAGCCGTCGGGCATTTTCGCCCGCACCCTGGCGGAATGCCTGGCGATTCAACTGCGCGAGCGACAACGGCTGGACCCCTGCATGCAGCGCATGCTCGATCATCTGCCGCTGCTGGCGGCCCGCGACGTTGCCGCCTTGATGCGGGTGTGCGGGGCCGATGCCGAAGATCTGAGCCAGATGGTGGCTGAAATCAAGGCGCTCAACCCGAAACCCGGACTCGCCTTCGACGGGGCGCCGCCCCAACCGGTCGTGCCCGACATATTGATGCGCGCGCAGCCGGGCGGCGGCTGGCTGATCGAGCTGAATAACGACACGCTGCCGCGGGTGCTGGTCAACACCCATTATTATGCAAAGATCAATCATTCAGTTTCCGGTAAGCATGATCGTGATTATCTGAGCGAACGGCTGCAATCGGCTAATTGGCTAGTCAAATCGTTGCATCAACGGGCCACCACTATTCTGAAGGTCGCCACCGAGATCGTGCGCCAGCAGGAAGCTTTTTTCGCACATGGCGTCTCGCAATTGCGGCCGCTGATTCTGCGCGATATCGCCGAAGTGATCGGCATGCACGAAAGTACGGTGAGCCGGGTTACCAGCAACAAATATGTTGCGACGCCGCGCGGGCTGTTCGAGCTGAAATATTTTTTCACCTCATCGATCTCCGCGGCCAATGGTGCCGCTGCGCACTCGGCCGAGGCGGTGAAATTCAAGATAAAATCACTGATCGACACCGAAACAGCCGTTGCGGTGTTATCCGACGACCGGCTTGTCGAGTTGCTGCACGGCGATGGCATCGATATCGCCCGACGGACGGTGGCGAAATATCGCGAAGCGCTGCGGATACCCTCCTCGGTGCTGCGGCGACGCGACAAATCGCTTGGGATCTGATACGCAAGCCGCCGCAGCCGAGGCGGATCGGCTTGCCGGGCCAGACCGGTGGCCAAAACTGCTTGACGCCCCCTGTCGGCTCACTCGGCCTACAGGACGGCGCCACGGGTCTCGCCCTTCGGCGGGATCGACCGCCCATCCTTTCCATCAAGGGAATGGGCGTTAACGAAACGGGAGGTCACTATGGCGATACAGTTCACCGTTACGGGCAAGCAGATGGATGTCGGCGACGCACTGAGCCAGCATATCGAGGAATCGGTAAGCGGTCTGGTCGGCAAATATTTCGGCACCGGCATTGAGGCCCATGCGGTTCTGTCGCGCGAAGCACATCTCTATTGCTGCGATCTGTCGGTCCATATCGGTCGCGGCATCATGATGCAGGCGAGCGAAAAGGAGAGCGACCCCTACAAAGCGGCCGATCGCGCCGCCGCCCTCATCGCCAAGCGGATGCGGCGCTACAAGCGCCGTCTGCGCGATCATCATAACGGCTCCGAGCACAAGTTCCATCAGGCGCTGGAAGCGCAATACGCGATCATCGCCCCTGAGACTGAGGAGCATGACGAGACCGGAATCGACGCGCAAAATGGCCAGCCGCTCGTGGTCGCCGAAATGACCACCGAAATCCCCACTTTGACCGTTGGCGAGGCCGTGATGCGGATGGATCTGGCGCAATCGCCGGCTTTGATGTTCCGAAGCTCGGCGCATGGCGGCCTCAATGTCGTCTATCGCCGCAATGACGGCCATATCGGCTGGATCGATCCGCGTCAGGCGGGGGCGGCATGAGACAAGGCCCGGCTAGGATCCTCTGATGGAAATCGTCGATTTGATCACGCCGGGAAGCGTGATTGCCAATTTCCGGGTCGCCAACAAGAAGCAGGCGCTCCAGGAACTGGCCAAGCGGGCAGCCACCGTGACGGGGCTGCCCGAGCGGCTCATTTTTGACGTGCTCTCGGAGCGCGAGCGGCTCGGCACCACCGGCGTCGGCATGGGGATCGCCATTCCCCACGGCAAGTTGGGCGGCATCGAGCGGATGACCGGCGTGTTCGCCCGGTTGGAAAAGCCGGTCGACTTCGAAGCGATCGACGATCAGCCGGTCGATCTCATCTTTCTGCTGCTGGCGCCCGAAGGGGCCGGCACGGATCATCTGAAAGCCTTGGCGCGGGTTTCCCGGTTGCTGCGGGACCGTGCGATCTGCGCCAAGCTGCGCGGGACCGATAATCAGGACGCACTCTATGCCCTGCTGACCGAGGATCAGGCGTCGCACGCCGCCTGAGATTTCCGGCAATGTCCGCTCAGTTCAGAACGACTGCCGCGCGCGCCGCGCCATACATGGGCAGTGCGCAAGCGGCAGATTGTCGTTAATCTCGGAAACTTCACGGCTTAAGCCGGGTTGAAATTGGGACATGCCGAAGTGCTGAAACATGTGGTCCATCCGATCCATCCCGATGGATGGAAATTCGTGGCGCTGTTCGTCGCCGTCACGCTGATGCTGTTTTTCGTGTGGCAGCCGCTCGGCTGGGCCGGTGTGGTCGCCAGCGCTTGGTGCGTCTATTTCTTCCGCGATCCGCCGCGGGTGACACCGGTGCGGCCGGGGCTGGTGGTCAGCCCAGCCGATGGGCTGGTCGTTTCGGTCGGATCGAGCTTGCCGCCGGTCGAACTCGAAATGGACATGCGGCCGATGACCAAGATCGGCATTTTCCTGAATGTCTTCGATGTCCATATCAACCGCGTGCCGCTTGCCGGCACGGTCGAACGTACGCGCTATCACAAGGGCCGCTTCGTCAATGCGAGCTTCGACAAAGCATCTGACGTGAATGAGCGGATGGCGATCAGGCTCACCACCGCGGAAGGCGCCGACATCGCCGTGGTCCAGGTCGCCGGGCTGGTGGCGCGCCGCATCGTCTGTGCGGTCGCGGCCGGGCAACCGGTCGAGACCGGCGAGCGTTTCGGATTGATCCGGTTCGGCAGCCGCACCGATCTCTATCTGCCGGACGGCTGGTCGGTGCAGGTGATGGTCGGGCAAAAGGTGACCGGCGGCGAGACGATCA
The DNA here is from genome assembly GCA_034665905.1 of Aliidongia sp. GTDB lineage: Bacteria > Pseudomonadota > Alphaproteobacteria > ATCC43930 > CGMCC-115725 > JAXDMU01. The sequence continues at coordinate 9,037 of JAXDMU010000437.1, forward strand.
TCGCCGATGCGCGCTCGACCGAGCCACGACGAGAGGGAGATGTGCGATGATGCCACCCCGACTGCGCAAGGATCGGCCGCGCCGCGTGCGGGTGCGGCCGATCTCCGGCCTGTCGATCAACAAGATGATCCCCAATATCTTGACCCTGCTGGCGCTGTGCGCCGGCATGACGGCAATCCGATTCGCCGTGAGCGGCAAGTTCGAGGCGGCGGTTGCGGCGATCATCATTGCCGGCGTCCTCGACGCGCTCGACGGCAGAGTTGCGCGGCTGCTCAAGGCCAGTTCGTCCTTCGGTGCCGAACTCGACAGCCTCAGCGATTTCGTTTGCTTCGGTGTGGCGCCGGCCCTCGTGATTTATATCTGGACGATGAGTTCGATCGGCAGCGTCGGCTGGGTCGTAGCCTTGCTCTTCGTGGTGTGCATGGCGCTCAGGCTGGCGCGGTTCAACACCCAACTCGGCATCCCGGACGCACCGGCCTATGCCTATAATTTCTTTACGGGCGTACCGGCACCGGCCGCGGCGGGGCTGGCTATGCTGCCGCTGTGCGCCGCCTTCGAATTCGGTCCCGATATCTTTCGTTCGCCCTGGCTCTGCGCGGTCACGACCGTTTCGGTGGCGGCGTTGATGGTAAGCCGCGTGCCGACATTCTCGGGCAAGCGCCTGCGTGTGCCGGCCGATTATGTCGTGCCCTTGCTGCTGGCGGCGGCGATCTTGGCTGCTTTCCTGACCACCGCGCCCTGGCCCA
>JAXDMU010000438.1:0-4116 GCA_034665905.1 Aliidongia sp.
CGCTCGGTCTCACCCCGTCCGCCAGCATGGCGGTGATGAGCGCCATCGGCGACGCCCTGGCGCTGACACTGATGGAAGAGAAAACCGTGTCGCGGCGGGATTACGGGCTCCGGCACCATGGCGGCTATCTGGGGCACAAGGCGCGGTTGGAGAATGAGGAGGGGTAGGCGGGCGCTGTCACGGGGTGCCGAACTCGCAGGTCACCGGCCGCTGGGTCGCCTCTCAAATCGCCCCCGGCCGCACGAATTTTGTCGAGAGAATGATCGACGACATCGTGCGCTCGATCCCTTCGAGCGCCCCGATCTCGTCGATCGCCTGATCCATTTGCTCGACCGACACCGCCTCGATGAGCGCGATCAGATCATACATCCCGCTGACCGAGTATAGTGCCGCGATCTGTGGGATCCGGCGCAGGGCGGCCTCGGCGCGGGCTGCCGATTTCGGGGCGATGGTGATCAGCACCTGGGCGCGGATCATCGTGCGGGCGAAGGGCTGGGCCAGCCGGACGGTGTAGCCGTCGATCACGCCGTGCCGCTCCAGCCGCTCCAGCCGGCTCTGCACCGTGGTGCGCGACAGTTTCAGCTGCCGCGCCAGTTCGGCGGTCGGCAGGCGGGCATTCTCGCGCAACAGGCGCAAAAGCGCTTCGTCGGTCGGGTCGATGGTCATTGTGTCCATGATTTTCGTCGTTCTGCCGAAACCAATTTGGCGCTTCGTCACCTTGCTCACTACAAACCGGCGGCGGCGCTTTGTAAAGAAGGAGCATTCGCAGCAGGGAGACGATCGTGAAGAATATTCTCGTCATTGGTGCCGGCAAGATCGGCTCGACCATCGCCGAAATGTTGGCCCAGACCGGTGATTACGGTGTCACCATCGCCGATCGTTCGCCCGAGCAGCTGAGTCGGCTGGAAGTGCCGCAAGCGGTCGAGCGCCGGGTGCTCGACATCGGCGACGAAGCTGCGCTGCAACAGGCGCTGTCCGGCTGCTTTGCCGTGCTGAGTGCCGCACCGTTTCACCTGACCGGCCGGATCGCCCAGGCGGCGCGGGCAACCGGGACGCATTATCTTGACCTGACCGAGGATGTCGCGACCACGCGGCTGGTCAAGGGGCTGGCGGTCGACGCGCCCAGCGCCTTCATCCCGCAATGCGGCCTCGCCCCCGGCTTCATCGCGATCGTGGCGCATGATCTGGCGAGCCGGTTCGAGACGCTCGATTCGATCAAGATGCGGGTCGGCGCGCTGCCGGAATTTCCCTCGAACGCCTTGAATTATAACCTGACCTGGTCGACCGACGGCGTCATCAATGAATATTGCGAACCGTGCGAGGCGATCGTCAACGGCACGCTGCGCGAAGTGCCGCCGCTGGAGGAGCTTGAGGAATTCTCGCTCGACGGCGTGAAATACGAGGCGTTCAACACCTCGGGCGGGCTCGGCACGATGTGCGAGACGTTGCTGGGCAAGGTCCGCTCGCTCAATTACCGCACCATCCGCTATCCCGGCCATTGCGCGATCATGAAGGCGCTGCTGAACGATCTGCGCCTGCGCGATCGGCGCGATGTGCTGAAGGATATCCTCGAACATGCGTTGCCGGCGACGCTCCAGGATGTCGTGGTCATTCTGGTGACGGTCAGCGGCTGGCGCGCCGGCCGGCTGGTCCAGGAAACCTACGCCAACAAGGTCTATGCCCAGGATCTGGGCGGGCGCGTTCACAGTGCCATCCAGGTGACGACCGCCGCGGGGATCTGCACGGTGCTCGATATGCTGGCCGATGGCACGCTGCCGCAGGCCGGTTTCATCCGGCAGGAAGACATTCCGTTTGCCAGCTTCATCAAGAACCGCTTCGGCCGGCTTTACCGCCATGTCGAGCGCAGCACCGCCGTGGCCTGACGCCGACCTCGTCGGCCTCGGTAAGCAACGGCCCCCGTCGAAAGGCGGGGGCCGTTGTCGTTTCTGCCGACCTGCCTCAGTGCGGCTGGTCTTTTTTGTCCTTGTCATCCTTCTTCGGTGGCTGTGCCGCCGGGTGAGCGGGTTGGGCGGCCGGGGCCGGAGCATGAGCCGCCGGGGGTGGCGGCGCCGGAGCATGGACTTGCGGTGCAGGAGCCGGCGGAGCGTGAGCCGCCGGGGGTGGCGGCGCCGGAGCATGGACTTGCGGTGCAGGAGCCGGCGGAGCGTGAACCGCCGGAGGTGGTGGAGCCGGAGCATGCGTCTGTGGCGCAGGCGGGGCCGGAGCATGCACCTGCGGCGACGGCGGTGCCGGTGGCGCCGGGGCGTGCATTTGTGGTGCCATGGGTGCCGTGGGGTGAGCCACATCCGGAGTTCCCGGCCGCGGTGCCATCGGTGCCGGATGTTCGGCAGGCGCGGGCAGCGGGGCATGCGATGGCGGTGCGGCCGGCCCATTCGGGTGGGGAATTGCCGGTGCCGTCGGCGATGCGGCCGGTGCCGCCGGGTGAGCTATCTCGGGAGCCCCTGGCCGCGGAGTTGGGGCTGCCGAATGCTCGGCGGGTGCCGGGGCCGGCGCCCCCGGATGGGCCATGGCGGGTGGGGTTGCCGGGGTTCCCGGTGCCGGATGCTCGGCCGGAGTCCCCGGATGAGCCATGGCGGGCGGTGTCGCCGGGGTTCCCGGTGCCGGATGCTCGGCCGGCGCCCCCGGATGGGCCATGGCGGGCGGGGTTGCCGGGGTTCCCGGTGCCGGATGCTCGGCCGGCGCCCCCGGAGGGGCCATGGCGGGCGGGGTTGCCGGGGTTCCCGGTGCCGGGTGCGCGGCCGGCGCCGCACTCGCCGGTGCCAGCTTGGGCAGGTTGTTGGTCGGCGTGATCGGATGCGCGATCGCCAACTTTGCTGCGGGCGGTGCGCTGACCGGATGCGCCGTGGCGAGGGCGGCCGCGGGTGCCGGGGCGGGCAGGATCTTGGCCGGCGTGGAAGCCGCGACAATCGGCCGGCTCAACGCCGCCGGCGTCACGGCCACGGCCGTATGCTGCACCGACTGAGCATTGGCAAAGGCTTGCTGCGGCACCACCGTCACATGCTGCTGGTTGACGAAGGTCGTGTTGTTGTGGACCACCGTAATGTTGTTGACGGTGATGTTGTTGACCACATCGTGCGAGACATAGGCAACATTGCCGGCTCGGACGTAATCGATGCTGGTGTGGTAGGGCGGCACCCAGATTTCCCGCGGGCCAAGCGGAATCCAGCCGACCGACACACCGACGCCGCCGATCCCGACGCCGATCCTGCCGCCGACCAGGGCGCCTGGATCACCGACCCAGGCGACCAGCGCCGGGGCATAGACCGGATGCACGGTGACTTCGCCCGGAATCCAGCCCCAGCCGCCGCCGATTGACGCCCAGCGCCCGTAATGGAATGGCGCGAAGCCCCAGGGCGCATCATCGACCCAGGTCCAGCCCCACGGCTGGACCGAGGCCCAATGGCCGTTGTGATAAGGCGCCCAGCCGGCTTCGACCCCACTTGGAATCCAGACATGGCCATATTGCGCGTCGTCGCGCCAGGTGCCGTATTGGTCCAGATCGGCCGCCCCCGGCATATCGGCCGAGACGTAGCGGGACGAGACCGATTCGGTGACCCGGCGCTCGCGTTCCTCGCCCCAATGGTCGAACGGATCCTGCGCCGCGGGTGAGACCGAAAAGCTCGGCGGGTCGTTGGGCGAGATCACCGCCTCTTCACCGCGATTGATGCTCACCTGCGTCTGAGGTTCGGCGATGACCGCGAGCCCTCTGAAGGCGGCAACACGAGTCGGCTCGCCGGTGCTGCCTGCGAAAATCCGGTAATGCCCGTCTTCGCCGATCTCGACATTGCCGCGCGGCGTTTCGACCAGATAGCGCTCTTCCGTATGGCGGCCATGGAGAAAGACATCGACCCGGCCCTGCGGCACCGACAAGATGACGTTCTGATCGTCGAACTGGACGATATCGAGTTCGGAGCCGCCATCAAGGCGAATGCGCGCCTCGCCCAGCCCGATCTCGGCCCGTCCGCCCGGCTCGACCCAGAGCTGACCGGCCTGCGCGACCGGATAATTGACGGCGGCATCGGTCCACGGATCCTGCGGCGACGCATGGAAACTGACATTGCCTTCAAGAACTGCGATGCGCCCGACCCTGGTCGG
>JAXDMU010000439.1:0-4899 GCA_034665905.1 Aliidongia sp.
GCCGGAAGAGGCAGAGCGCCAGGACACCAGCCAGCGCGTAAAACGCGCCGAGCCCGTTCAACTCGTAGCGCCCGTAATAACTCGCGGCAACCGCCACTGGCACGAGCCACAGGACAAAAACGGCGAGCATCGGCAGGATCAGGCGCGCCACGGTCGCCCGCCGCCGGCGCAGCACAGAGAGCGCGGCCGCCAGGCCGATGACGATAGCGACCGGCAACACCAGGGTCGGGACATGGGATTGCAGGGCGCCCGGCAGCATGTCGAGCTTCAGACTTTGGGCCAGGGCGACAAGATTGCGGCCGACCGTCGCCAGCCGATCGCCGCCGCTCGTCGAAATCGGCGGAAACAGCCAATATCTCAGGCTCTCCGGCGCCATCACGAGGTCGGGCTTGGTGATCGCCAGAGTGCCGAGACCGGCGGCCGTCGCGGTCAGGACGAGTCGGACGGCATCGATCGGCCGAAGCGTTCGGCCATGCCAGATCAGCGCCAGCCCCAGAATCCCGGCAAGCGGCAGGACATCGACCTTGAAATTCATCGCCACGGCCAATCCGGCCGCCGCCAGATAGAGAAGCCGATGGCGTCGGGTTTCCAGCGCCAGCGCGATCGACGCGGTGATGATAAAAGTCAGGATGATGTTGATCGCGTTGGGCAGCGCCAGGACCGCCTGCTCGGTCACGCCTTTATTCACCAGCAGGCAGAGCATCGGCCCAATCAGCCAGACCGCCTCCAATCGCAGAATCGTGAGCCACAGCAGGCCCGCACCGGCCACCAAACCATAAAATACGTAGAAATGTATTTGCCGAGACAAGGCTATCGGTCGATGATCGTCGATACCCCGAAAGTAATTATATCCAGCCTCATCCGCTGTCAGCTTGGTGAATGCGTAAAATTCGTCACTCAGCGAGCCATAATCATTGTTCGAATAGGCGATGTGATGGTATTTCGCGCCGAGCGGATCGAACAACAAAAAATACTGCGTGGCGACGACTTGGATCAACGAGTCGAGCGTACCGTATCGAAACGACCATGCCGCGGTCGGGCCGGTCAGCACGCGGGATGTATTGTAGGTCGCGACTTCATCCCAGCTCTCGTAAGGCGCACCCGCTTTCAGCAGCGGCGCCTGCACCGACATGTGCCAGAACACGACCAGAAGAAACACGATGGCAAGCAGCGCGCGGGGCAGCCGCCCGGCCAGCACGCGACCGTCCTGCAACGCCGCCGACCCATCCATCTCTTGCTCCTTTACCCCGGCTTGCGGCCGATGACGGTCCAGGACATTTCATTGACCCAGTGGGCCGTGACCTCGACCAGCCCGGCCGCGCGCAGCAGCGCCACCGCCTCGTGCTCGCGATAATACAGCGCGCTCTTGGGGATCATGTGATCGAACACGATGGCGCGCAGATGGCGGAATGAAAAGCGCCGGATCAGCCGGAAATATTCGATCCGACTGAGCCCCAGGCGCAGCATCAGCCACAGCAGCCCGGTCGCCGGCCACGACAGACCATCGACCAGCGGCAGCGGCAGCCAGCTGAACAGCAACCTTCGCAGAGGCGTCACCAGCCAGACGATCCAGCCATTATTCTCGCGCCCGTACAGCCAGATCAGCACTTGCCCGCCCGGCCCCACCGCCTCGGCCAACCGCGCGACCGCGCGCTCGGGATGTTCCAGATGATGAACCACGCCGATGCTGAACGCGATATCGAAGCCACCTGGTTCGATCGGCTCATAGAGGCTGTGATAGCGGATCTCGGCCTGGGGAAAGCCCGCGAGATTGGCCCGTGCGCGGCCGAGCGAGCGCTCATCGACATCGATCAGCAGTGCGCTCGCAGCGCCATAGCCCAGCGGCCAGAAGCTGTTGCGGCCAATCCCGCAGCCGCCGTCGAGAAAGCGCTTGCCGCGCCAATCCTCGGGCGTGAGCGGATAGGTCCAGCGCCGGAACTGCTCCTCGTGGTCCGGCAGAATCTCGGCATATTTGTCCCAGGAATAGCCGAACCGCTCTGGCGATCCCCGGGCGATCGCGACCGGTTCCGACGCGCCGGTCATGCCGCCCGCCGATGGCGAAAAACCCAGAGATGCAATAGAGCGTAATTGATCATCGGCACCAAAACCCAACTAAAGGCGATGCCGATCAGATACGACCAGCGGAGCACATTGGTCACGACATACATGCCCGGAACGGCAACGGTGAAGCCGACCGCGCTCAAAACTGCGAAGCGCTGCCAGCCGGCGCTGAACCGATGCTGACGCTGAAAGGTAATCGCCCAATGGCCCAGATAGGAAACCGGTAAGACGACGCCGAAGCTGCCAAGGCTCGCCAGAACCGAGTCGACACCTAGGCCACTGACCAAGAATATCACCAATCCAGAATAGAGCAAGGACACACACACGCCAACCACGCCGTATCGGGCGGTCTGCGCAATCCAGCCGGGAAGCCATACGCGCCATTGACGGAAAGTCCGGCCCCCCTCTTTCGCCGCGCTATCGCCCGACTTCACCCCCATGGCTTTCATATCCTCCAACGACCAATGTCCCGCGGTAGCGCGATTTCATACAGGGGCCGGCCTGCCCCGGCAAGCGGGTCTGGACCAAATGCCGCTATCCGCCGAGACCCGCCACCGCTTCGCGCCAGCCGCACCCCTCCAACCGCCGCCGCATCGCCTCGGGCGGCGGCGCTTCGGCCACGACCGGCGGCCGCCCTTCCCAATAGGGCACGGCGACCCGGCGCGACAGCAATTGCATCGGCACCGCGGGATCGGCGCGGCCGTAGAACGGATCGCCCAGGATCGGCCAGCCTTGCGCCGCCAGATGTACGCGGATCTGATGGGTCCGACCGGTGCGCGGCCGGATTTCCAGCCAGGACAGCCCCTCGCCATGGCCGAGCAGCCGCCACGCGCTGATCGCGTCCTGCCCCTTGACCGGATCGACGATCATGCGCCAGCCGGCGGGGCCGGTCACTTTGGCGAGCTTGAGATCGATCGTGCCGGCCGGGTCTTGCGGGCCGCCTTCGACCAAGGCCCAATAGGTCTTTTCGATCCGGCCGGCGCTGAACAGCCGCCCGAGCCGCGACAGCGCTTTGGGATGGCGCGCCAGCACCAGACAGCCGCTGGTATCCTGATCGAGCCGATGGGCCAGCGCCGGGACATGACGCAGCCCGAAGCTCAAGCCCGGCAGCAAGGCTTCGAGCGCCTCACGCGCCTTCGGCCCGGCATGGACCGGCAACCCGGCCGGCTTGTCGAGGATGAGCAGATTGGCATCGCGCAGCAGAACGCGCGCGCACAGCATCTCTGGAGTCATGATCGGGGTCGTCAGCCGTCGATCTCGACCACGACCCGTCCGCGGATCTCGCCGCGCAGGATCTTGGCGCCATAGTCCGGCAAGGCGGCGAGCGGGATGGTTTCGGTGAGTGCGTCAAGCAGGGCGGCCGGCACGGTCTCGACCAGACGGCGCCACGCCGCCTGCCGCTCGTCCAATGGCGCCAGCACGGAATCGATGCCGAGCAGATTGACGCCGCGCAGCAGGAACGGGATGACCGTGGTGTGCAACTCGCTCCCGCCGGCCAGTCCGCAGGATGCCACGGCGCCGCGATATTTCATCTGGGTCAGCAGCATCGCCAGCGTGGTGCCGCCGACCGCATCGATCGCCCCGGCCCAGCGTTCGGTTTGCAGCGGCCGCGTCGATTGGGTCGCCAATTCCGCACGGCCGATGATTTCGGCAGCCCCCAGCGATTTGAGGAAATCATGGATCTCCGGCCGCCCGGTCGAGGCCACGGCGCGATAGCCCAGACGCGACAGAATGGCGAGCGCGATGCTGCCGACCCCCCCGCCCGCCCCGGTCACCAGCACATCGCCCGAGGCCGGCACGATGCCGTGCCGCTCCAGCGCCATCACCGCCAGCATCGAGGTGAAGCCCGCCGTGCCGATCGCCATGGCATGTTTCGCCGTCAGCCCCGGCGGCACGGCCACGAGCCAGCCGGCCGGCACGCGGGCATATTGGGCATAGCCGCCCCAGCGCTGCTCGCCGACCCGCCAGCCGGTCAGGATCACCTCGTCGCCCGGCCGCCAATCGGGGCTGGCCGAGGCTTCGACAATGCCCGCGAAATCGACACCGGGAATATGCGGATAGGTCCGGACCAGCCGGCCGAGCCCGGCCAGCACCATGCCGTCCTTGTAATTCAGCGTGGACCAGCGCACCCGGACCAGCACCTCGCCCGGCGGCAATTCCGCGATCCGGCGCGTCTCCAGCCCCGCCGCCACTTTGCCGTCCCGCTCGGTCAGGACGAGCGCCCGAAATTCGGTCATGCCAACGCCCTCCGCTGCGGCAGGGATGCCGGCCGCCACTGTGCGACGTTGACGCCGGCCGCGCAACGGGCGAATTTGCGCCCATTGCCATCCCGTACCGGAGCCCCTCGCCCATGTCCGAAATCCAGCGCCTGACGCTCCGCCGCCCGGATGATTGGCATGTCCATCTGCGCGACGGCGCCATGCTCGAAACCGTGCTGCCCTACACGGCGCAAAGCTTCGCCCGTGCCATCATCATGCCGAACCTGGCCGTTCCAATCACCAATGCGGACGCCGCGCGGGCCTACAAGGCGCGGATTCTGGCGGCATTGCCGGCCGGCTTGGCGTTCGAACCGCTGATGACCTGCTATCTGACCGATACGACCGATCCGGACGCGCTCGAAGCCGGTTTCCGCACCGGCGCCTTCATCGCCGCCAAGCTCTACCCGGCGAGGGCCACGACCAATTCCGCGCTGGGCGTCAGCGATATCCGCAAACTCGACCGCGTGCTGGAGCGGATGGCGGCGATCGGCATGACGCTGTTGATCCATGGCGAGGTGACCGATCCCGAGATCGACATCTTCGACCGCGAGGCGGTCTTCATCGAGCGCATCCTGATCCC